>VGFS01000079.1 GCA_016868785.1 Bacteroidota bacterium | reverse complement strand
TTCCCCTTTGTAAACCATCGATTTTCTGGCTTCATACAAGGCAAAAGTGCTATCAATCTTCAACAAATCGTGGGTTACAATTCCCGCTGCCGATTTGTCTTCGATGCGGTAACGATTGATAACATTGGGCGACCTTTTGACCGAATCGCGCTGCTCAATGTTGGTGACAGTTCGGTTGTAATTGCCTGTGAGCAGGGTGATTTGTGGCTTCTCACTGGACGCATTGAAATTCCGGTTGAGTTCATCGCCACGATCGAAGGTCCAGCCGAGGTTTTTTCCGGTCGACAGTTGGGTAGACACCCTATTTTGGATGTTTGACCCAGCACCTTCCTGAAAGGAATAATACCCCACCAAATTGGCGTATTTGGGGTGCGACTCATCGATGTTTTTATACATCCAATCCTGGATTTCAGCGGCGGTCAACACTTTGTTCCAAACGCTGAGTTGATTGATTTTCCCTTTGTAATTGTTGCCGCCATTTTGATCGCTGCCCAAAAGCAGGTTTTTGATGGCGATGGCTTTGCTTTTGCTACTGCCCGATAACCACAATGTGCCATTGAGGTAGATCGACATCACACCCGTGGTGCTATTCTTGGTAAATACCCAATGATTCCAGTTGCCTTCGTATTCGGCAGGGGTTGCGGCTTTGTTGATTCGATCGAATCCACCGGCGGCATAACCACAATCGAAGTAAATATTACCATCAGACCATGGAAAATGAATGTTCAACTGCCTTTGATTGGGATTGGCACTCCAAGCGTATAAAACAGAGGTATTGGTGGGCAGCGCTGCGGCATTGCCCTTGGCCCAAAATGCTACGGAGAGTTCTTTGTTGATGGTTGAAAAACTATCCGCCAATAGATTCACTTGTCCGTTCGAACCCAAATCCACCGCATAGTTGTTGATGGCCACAAGCATGCAATCGGCGGTATCGGAATAACCCGACAGCACAACGCCCTGCGAAGGGGTATTGTTGGTATGCGTAAATTCAAGGAGGAGGTTACTAACGCCATCCCATGTAAAGGGCGAATGAAATACGATTTCATTGCTACCAACCACAAAATCGTAGGAATTGTAATACGTTTCGGTGAATCCAGAGGTGATCGGGATTTTGGAATCCAGTCGATTGAGGGTGGTTTGCTGGATGCTCACGCGAAGGAAATTGGCTTTTCCGGCGGTTAGTGCGTTTAGCGCGATGCCTTGAATATCGCCAGCTGAGAATCCTGCATTGAGGAGCTCTTGGGCACGATACAAAATTTGGGTTTTACCCGAATTTTGCTTGGTATTGAGCCCTTCGTAAATGTTGTTTGTTGCCTGTCCAACCGTGTAACTCGCCGCATTCGTTTTTGCACTCACCGACACCTGCTTTACCGTGTAATCATAGTAATCGTACACGGGCGTTGAGGTATAGGAAAACTGATTTCCCGCAAAGTTCGACACCACAAATTTGGGGGCAGTTTGCGGAATGACTTCCACTTTGGAAGAATCCACCAAGAAGGTGTTGCAAGAATAATCCCACTCGCCACAGCCTTTGTTTCTGTTGGATCCGTCGGATATCAAGCCATTTTTACAGCGCATGGCATAGCGCAAAATGATCTTTTCGTACTCCAATTTGCCATCCGGAAAATTGGCGAGGGTATCTCGGTTGTTGGTGGCATAATGAAAGGTTTTCACCCGTAGGGTATCCCCGGCGTTTTGGGCTTGCATCGCCCATGGTTGGAATAATATGCCAAAGACAAACAGTGAAAAAAGGGATTGCTTAATATGGAATAAACGATGATCAATTTTTTTCATGATGTCTTCTCAAAATAAGGGA
>VGFS01000078.1 GCA_016868785.1 Bacteroidota bacterium | reverse complement strand
AAAATACTCAAAACAACACCCCGTGTTACTGGCTGCATACCATAAACCATGTAAACCAAAATGGCCATCACGATGCCCGATGCCAACCACACCCCCGCCGTTGCCAAAGCCGCCCCATTGATGCCGTAAATGGGAATCAAATACTGATTCATTAACACACCCACCGCAATTGAAACTGCATTGAGCAGGAGCGACAAATAATATCGCTTCGAAAAAATCAACATGGCCGCAGAATTCCCCTGCAACAGCACACACAACTTGCCTACACCAAGGTAAAATACCGCCCATTTCCCCGTCTCATACACCTGACCATTGGGCATAAAATGGTAAAACACATCGATATTCACCCAAATCAATAACAACGCCAACGCGCCCAGAATAAACTGATTCAAACTCGTTTTCTGATACAACCGCTCAATCTCTTGTCGATCCCCCACATGAATTGCCTCGGACAATTTGGGATTCGCAATTTGCAAAATACTCCGGGTGGGAATTTCTATCAATACCGCCATGTTCACCGCGATTGCGTAAATCCCTGTATCCGCCGAGCCCTTCATCGAACTCACCATCAGAAAATCCATGCGCTGCAACACCAACATCGCTACGTAAGTCAAAAATAAATAACCCGTGTATCGATAAAATTCGCCTTTGAGTCCTTCCTGCTCCCGAACAAACCGCCAATTGGGCTTGAAGCTGAGCGATGTCTCTCTGAGCAAATAACCCAAATTTAACAACATCACCACGCCGTACACAGCCGGAATGGAATACATCGTTTGGTCAAAATCCACCACGCCGATGTAATAACACCAACCCAACAGCCCCAATAGAATTCGAACCACATTTTCACGCAAAAACGACGAGTAAACGATGTTTCCCAAAGCAGCCAAAAAGATCTCGAACACCGTGTTGAAGACAAAGAAGAAAACAAACGGGATCAACCAATAGTAATAAGGCAAGAAATCACCGCTGTTCTCAATCAAATACTTCACCACCAATGGCTGTCCCCATAACAACATCAACCCCACCATCACAAACCCTATCAAGGGAATCACGATGAGCCAAAACCCAGCGCCATTATGTCCGCCATCATTTTTAAACCGGGGGAAAAATTTCCAAATGGAATACCCAGTACCCATTTGCGCAACGCCAGCCAACAATGCCCCCATCTCGATAAACAAACGAAACACCCCATTTTCACTGGTGGTAAATACCAATGGAAACAGATAGAAAGTCGTAAACAAGCCCACCAAGCTACCACTGTAATTCACAATGGACGCCCAAAAACTGTTCTTGGCAATAACTCCCGACATCCTCACAAAGGTAACGTTGCTGTCATTACTTTTCATTTTTTGGAGAAATGAAACGCATTTCCATTGTATTTAAGGGCAAAATGGTGTTATTTCGCTTTTCAACTATTTAGAACATTAACAAACCTTATGAAAAAATTACTTCTAATGGCCGTTGTTTCTGCAAGTTTTGTAGGAATAATGCAGAGCTGTAAGCCCGACAATCCAGATGGTGGAAACGGCGGTGCTTCTTTGACAGTCACCAACAAACAGCGCTCATTCGTTGTTTATCACACGGCTACCTGGTGTGGACCCTGCGGTCTTTACGCTATGCCCGAGTTCAAGAAATTGGTTTCAAATGTCAACAGCGACAACATCGTTGCCGTTGATTACCATTCTTCTAACTCTTCTAAGTTGGTTCCTTTATGGATGAAGCCAAACAACGATACCTTGTTCATCGCTCCTTTCTCCTTTGAAATGTTGACCACTGTATCAAATATCAATGCGCAAGGTCAGTACTCTATCCCAACCTT
>VGFS01000077.1 GCA_016868785.1 Bacteroidota bacterium | reverse complement strand
GGTATTTGGACATTGAGCGATACTACACCCTGCCCGATCGCCAACTTCAGCAGCGTTGGGTCGTGCGAAAAAGACAGTGTATTGTTTATCGATAAATCAACGGTATCGCAAGACACACTCATACGTTGGAACTGGTCGTACGGAAACGGCAACACCGGCAGCGGCGATTCCACTGTAGGATATTTCTCACCCGCTGGTATTTATAACACCCGACTGATTGTTACTGCCGCCACTGGCTGTAGCGACACCCTATTCAAGAAAATAAATATTCTCGGGGCCCCGCAAGCCAACTACCTCGTGGAGGACACCTGCGAAAACACCATCGTAAAATTCACCTCTCTCACTGCACCAGGTAGTGGATTCGTGGCCAAAGAATACTGGTGGTTTGGCGACGGTAGCACCTACACCGGCAAAAGTCCTAAGCATTATTATGGCACCTCCGGAATCCCCCAAGTGAGATACATTGTTTATAATAGCAACCTGTGTAAGGACACCATAGATCGCACCATTTATATCGCCAATAAGCCCTTTGTTTATTTCACAGCAAAACCCGACTGCGAGGATGTAAACTTCCCGTTCACCAATGCTTCAACCGCTGGCGCAGGCACCATTCAAAGTTATAATTGGGATTTTGGCAATGGCCGTCGCTCCTCACTGCGCGATGAAAACATTGTATACCCAGATTCTGGCACCTACCCCGTTCGATTGATTGTCACCAACACCTACGGTTGTAAGGACACTTTCAGCCAACCCCTGCGCGTTTACCCCAGAGCCATTGCGAAATTCAAATACAGTCCGTTTGATCCCCAAATGCTGAAACCTGTGACATTTACCAACCTTTCAAGCATCGATACCAAATGGACCTGGGATTTTGGCGACGGTTACTACGACATCTCAGAAAACCCCATCCATAGCTACAACATGTATGGCACCTACAACGTATCGTTGATTGCGGACAATGATTATGGTTGTGCGGACACTACCTCGCTGAGTTTGCGTGCAAAATCGATTCCTATGTACTGGTTTCCTAACGCCTTTACCCCGCAAAACACAGAGGGCTTGAATGACCAATTCGGCTTGTTTTCACCCCTAACCGTCACCAATTATCGATTGCTCATCTTCAACCGATATGGAGAGATCATCTTTGAATCTACCGACCAAACCAAATTGTGGGACGGTAAAGTCAACAACGAACTCGTGATGGGCGGCGTTTACATTTACGATGCCACATTTAAAAATCCCGAAAATGAACTTCAGCGCTATTCGGGCAATGTAACGGTGGTCCGATAATTCTAAGGCAATAGCCCTCACCCTAAACCCGCGTAATCCAATTCCCCTTGATCTATAACTTGCTTACGTCACTGTTTGACATGGCCTGTTGATTTATTTTCAATGTACGTGAATTTCACAGAATACGCCGACCTTTGCAGTCATTTATGATCAAGACCGGACTCTTTTTGGACCTCACTTTTCACCACGATACCCCTCAAGGTTGGTACCTGGTAGACGACCTAGGGGTTGAAGTATTGTTGCCCAACAAATACTGTCCGGCCGAAGCCATCGAAGGCGATATCATCAATGTATTCATCTACCGCGATTCAGAAGATCGTTTGACAGCCACTACGCGGGTTCCCAAAATTGAATTCAACGAATTTGCTTGCTTGGAAGTGGTTGCCACTACTTCCGTTGGCGCATTCATGGACTGGGGCATGGAAAAAGACCTGTTTGTCCCCTTCAAAGAGCAACACCGTCGATTGGAAGAAGGTGAACACGCTGTGGTTTATTTGTATCGTGACGAAGTCACCGACCGCTTGTTGGCGAGTGCCAAAGTATCCAAATGGCTAGAAAAATCAGAAATTCCTTTGGGTTTCAATGCCGAAGTAGACCTGCTCTGTTTTGAGGAAACCGAAATCGGCTTTCGCATGATCGTGAATCAGAAATACCAGGGAATGGTGTTTAAAAACGAGTGTTTTCAGCTCATCGAGGTGGGAGATGAACTCAAAGGATACGTTAGAGCCATC
>VGFS01000076.1 GCA_016868785.1 Bacteroidota bacterium | reverse complement strand
ATTTTTTGTGCTGGACGAGGCCGATCGGATGCTCGATATGGGTTTCATTCACGATGTGAAAAAGGTGATTGCGAAGTTGCCCAGGGACCGACAAACCCTCTTCTTTTCGGCGACCATGCCTTCGGAGGTGGTGAAGTTGAGTCAGAATATTTTGGTGGATCCGGTGCGGGTTTCGGTGGCTCCGGTATCGACCACAGCAGAGAAAGTATCGCAAAGTGTATTTTACGTAGACCAGAAGAACAAACGCTTTTTGCTGCGTCATTTGTTGGATACATCGGCAGAAAACTTCCCTTCGGTGCTAGTATTTACGCGCACCAAGCATGGGGCGGATAAGGTGGTGAAAGACTTGGTGAAGTTGAAAATTACGGCCCAAGCCATTCATGGGAATAAGAGTCAGACGGCCCGACAGACGGCCTTGGCCAATTTCAAGAACCGCACAACGCGGGTGTTGGTGGCTACGGACATTGCGGCGCGCGGGATTGATATTGATGAGTTGACGCATGTGATCAACTACGAAATACCCAACATCCCTGAAACGTATGTGCATCGCATCGGCAGAACGGGTAGGGCAGGAAACAGCGGGGTGGCATGGTCGTTTGTGGATCGGGAGGAGGTGCCTTACTTGCGCGACATTCAAAAGTTGATCAGGATGGATATTCCGGTTACGGCGGAGCATCCTTTTTTGCCGGGTACGCATGTGGCGGAGGCCAATGATGCGAAGACGTTTTACAATCAGCCGAATTTCAATGAGGGTAAGGGCAGCAACCGCGGCGGAGATCGCGGCGGAGATCGCGGCGCAAGTGGACAGGGTGGCAACCGCGGTGGCAACCGAGATAGCAGAAACAATCACGGCGGAAACCGGAATGGGGGTCAGCGAGACAACCATAGTAATCGCGAACGCCGGGAGGCTGATACTCAGCCGCAAGCACCTAAATCCAACGAGCCACGCAAGCCGTTCACGCGCTTCAAACCCCGCGATTAATCCATTTCTTTGGATTCAAATCCAAAATTATTGCCTTTTTGCCCTATTTCTTTCCCGCAAACAAGTCCATCGGCATCATTTCGAAAGCCGCTTTGAGTGTCAACTGATTGAATGGATACTGCTGCGCTTTTTCGATGCGATAGTTTCCCTCGCTCACATCGGCCACTTCCAAGTGAACCTTGCCCTGATCGTCGTAAACCACCGCAATCAAACGGGCTTTGGCGCCCACCGGGAACTGTTTCATGCTATAGATATAGCCAGTGTTCTCAACGCGGGTGCTGCTGGGACCCAATAAGGCATTGTAGTCTTTGAAATTCAGAAAAACCAAGGCTTTGGCGTGGTCTACCGAGTAGGAAATGCTATCGTCAGACTTCGGAAACTTCGCAAAACGATCGCAGTTCACCATTTGGGTCGCGTACGACTCAAGCACCCATTTGCCATCTTGCGCAGTGGCCATCTTGGCGATGCCGGCAACCGCCGGAGGCAAAGGTAATTGCTTGATGCTGGCAAAATTCTCGTTCAAGGTGGAGAATCGCACGACCACGGTTTCGGGCTGGGGATGGGTGTCCAAAAATCGCACGGCAGGGGCCGACAGCAACACTTTGCGAAACTCCGCAAAATAGGGACTGATAATACTGTTTGTGGCTTGCTGACTGTCGAGCAGTTGCACATCCGTGATTTTGCCTTGGGCATTCATCTTCAGCTGGGCGGGAAAAATCACGCCATCGCGTTTGATTAGTTTTTTCAGTGCTGGGTTGATTTTGGCCTGCTGGAAAAACCAGTTGCTGAGGGCCACATTTTTGTCGTTCTCTCTCACCACCAGGGGCTGAGCCACGCCATTATAAGAGCGGGTAATGGGCAGCAGCGACATCGTATATTTAGCGTTTTTGCTGTTTGGGTCGTTGTTTTCGTTGGGACCTGCCTGTGCAGCACTTGCCGTGGTACTCCAAGTGGTTTGTTCGCCAGCTACACCATAGAAAGTCTGAAATCCATCTTCGTAGGCGCTATTGCCGATGATTTTATAGCTTTTGCCATCGCCCATGCGGAGGTTGGCATTGCCCGATTGGGCGTTGATGTTGAGCATGCCGCCGCTGATGAGTGCGTCGCCGTTGCTGCAGCTGCTGGTGAGTT
>VGFS01000075.1 GCA_016868785.1 Bacteroidota bacterium | reverse complement strand
AAGGATACGCCAAATTCTTGCTGTATATCCCCCTCGCCGTTCCCACCGGGATCAAACTCAAGGATGTCCCCGCCGGATACCACTTCTTAAACTGCCTCGACAATGGATACACACGAGAATGATCGTCGAGCAGACTCAAGGTAATCTGATCATGAAACCGCCACAGCGTTGCCATGTTGTTGAAGGTGTGATCGGCACGACGGCCAGTCGCCCACAAAATATTGGCAGCAACGTGGCCTTTTGCAATCAAAAATGCAATGCCCTTTTGCAAATCTGTATCGTTCTGATCCTCGGCATGCACCCGCTCTACCGGACCCAATGCGGTCAACGCCTCCTCATCGATCCCAGCGCCAGAATCGAAATCGCCCAACCACGCATCAAACCGCACTTTTCGCTCCAACAAACGATGCACCGCACCGTCCAAAGCCAACACATACGGCGACCATTCCATCAATTGCTGCAGCAACGCATCACTGCAATCGGCCCCATTGGCGATAATCAATGCCGGCTCTTGGTTGTCTCTGACGATGTGATGCGAACTCATCCGATGAAATCGAGTCAAAGTTCGTTCAAAAAAACCAGCGTTGTGGCACGAATTTTGGCAAGTAAGCGTTGTATTACCAAGATCATGAATAAACCAAAAATACTCTGGGCCGACGATGAAATTGACTTGCTCAAACCCCACATCCTTTTTTTGGAAGGCAAGGGTTACGACATGCACACCGTGAGTAGCGGGAGAGACGCCGTAGACTCGGTAAAATCGCAGGATTTCGACCTCGTATTTTTGGATGAAAACATGCCCGGCATCAACGGATTGGAAGCGTTGGCACAAATCAAACAACTCAAGCCCAACCTCCCCGTTATCATGATCACCAAAAACGAGGAAGAACACATCATGGAGGAGGCCATCGGAGCGAAAATCGCCGACTATCTCATCAAACCCGTTCACCCCAACCAGATCCTCCTCGCCCTTAAAAAGAACCTCGACGAACGCCGATTGGTCAGCGAACAAACCTCCTTGGGCTACCGCAAAGAATTCATGCAAATTGGGATGACCGTGAGCGACAAACTCAATTTCAACGAATGGAAAGAGGTCTATAAAAAACTGGTCTACTGGGAAATTGAACTCGATAGCGCCGGAGAAGACAGCATGAAAGAGATTTTGGAAACCCAAAAGTCTGACGCCAACCGCAACTTCTCAAAGTTTGTCAAAGACAATTATGGCAATATGCTCAAACAAACCGGCGATGAAGGTCCAATCATGAGCCACAACCTATTTCGTAGAGCCATCAACCCCCACCTCGATGGCGATTTGCCGGTGTTTGTGGTGCTGATGGACAATCTTCGGTTCGACCAATGGCGTGCGATTTCAGAGGTAATGCAAGAGCGTTACCGCGTGGAAAACGATGATTTGTACTTGAGCATCCTCCCCACCACCACCCAATACTGCAGAAATAGCATTTTCAGCGGCCTTCTGCCGTTGGATATCGAAAAGCGATTCCCCAACAAATGGAGCAACGACGAAGATGAAGGGGGCAAAAACCTGTATGAGAAAGACTTTCTGGAAGACCTTCTCCACCGCCTGCGCAGAGACATCAAATTCAGCTATACAAAAATCACCAACCTCGAAGGAGGAAAAAACCTTGTAGACCAAGTGCCCAACATGATGAAAAACAAACTCAATGTGGTGGTTTACAACTTCGTAGATTCCTTTTCACACGCAAGAACAGACATCCATATCGTGAGAGAACTGGCCGAAGACGAAGCCGCTTATCGCAACGTAATGGCTACTTGGTTTAAACACTCACCGCTGTGGGAAGCATTGCAATGGCTGGCCGACAAATCCTGTAAAGTAATCGTAACTACAGACCACGGCAGTATTCGTGTAAAAGACCCCATCAAAATTGTGGGCGATAAAAATGTGAACACCAACTTGCGTTACAAACAAGGCAAAAACATCACCTACAATCCCAAAGAGGTCTTCGAAGTGAAAAAACCCCACGATGTGTTTTTGCCCCTGCAACACCTTACCTCTAGCTTTGTATTTGCGGCGGAAAACGATTTCTTTGCCTATCCCAACAATTACAATTACTACGTGAATTATTACAAAAACACGTTCCAACATGGGGGCATTAGCTTGGAGGAAATGTGCTGTCCTATTGCCGTACTATCCCCAAAAGTGTAATCCAATCGCAAACGAGCATCCTTAACTTCCCTACGCTTGGCCAATTTTAAAACCACCGCTTACCTCCAAACCTCGGAG
>VGFS01000074.1 GCA_016868785.1 Bacteroidota bacterium | reverse complement strand
TGAAGGCCGGCGAGGGTGTGGGGTATGGGATGCACGGGGTGAGCGATGCGGACCGCGAGATTGCGGTGATTGCGGCGGGGTATGCCGACGGGGTATGGCGGGCCGATGGTCAGTCGCGCTCTGGGGTATGGGTGAAGGGGGTGGAGGCGCCGTTTGTGGGGAATATTTGCATGGACATGGCCATGGTGGATATAACGGGGTTGGGGTGTGTGGCTGGCGACGAGGTGGAGTTATTTGGCGAGCATTTGCGGGTGGAGACGGTTGCAGAGCGCCGGGGCACCATTCCGTACGAGGTACTCACATCGGTAAGCCAGCGCGTAGCGCGGGTTTATTTGGAGGAGTGATGATTTCGTTGCAGAAATTGGTCAGCGGTGAGGGCTGGAATGGGCGACAGTTTAAAGTCTTTGATATTTCTGGTAATTAAATAATCTATTTGACCGTTCAAGGCGGTGAATACTTGCACAGCATCTTCAAATTCGGAGTAGTTAGATGACAGCGCGTGTTGAATTTCTTTTTCTGTGACGGGGAGTATTTGGATGTGCTCGTTGAGTTTGATCAGGTTTGCGCGCAGTACTTTTTCTGGCAACAATTTTTTCATGACGTAATGGGTGGTGGCAAAGCTGTGTGAACTTGTGCAAAGCTCGATCGATTTGTTGCGTGCTTGCTTGAATATATCGGTGGCATGGAACGAGAACGGCTGTCGATCCGTTAAAAAATCAATGATGATATTGGTGTCAAGTAGTACGCGAATCATAAGCGCTATTTAGCCGTGTTTTTCCATGATTGCTTGATATCGTAGATCATCGATATCGATATTATTGGGTAGTTTAATGCAGCCTCGCAGTGCGAGGAGACCGTCTAAATCGTCTTCATTTTCTGGTGTAGTTTGAGATACGCGATTCAGGGAAACGAGGTATTCTTCCACCATTTTGGAGAGGGATCGGCCGCTCGCTTTGGCCACAATTTTGGCTTGGTCGATAACTGATTTTTCAACAGTAAGGGTGAGTTTCGTAATCATTGCACGTGTGTTTTTTACAAAAATACGTGTATTATTTTGATTGAGCAAGGGATTTTTTTGGATCATGATTTGCGGTGTTTTGATTACACCACAAAATAAAATGCCAAGGGCTTTCAGACCTTGGCATTTTGTGCAAATAGCAGAGTAGCTACGGGTTAATTTTTGTGAATTTTACAAAACTCAAAATTCTAAGGAACTTTTGAAGAGAAGGCATTTTTCAGGCCGGTGTGTTGGATGATATCGACTTTGATGGAGCCTACATAAATCTGACCTTCGATGCGTACGGGGATGTGGTTGGCATCATCGGTAACCCAAACAGTGAGGGCATCGGCGTTTTTGAAGACTCGGTCGACCACCAACTTGGGTTTGATTTTGATGCAGCGAATTTTGCCAAGGTCGGTTTTGATGACTTCCTCACTTTTATAGGTGATGGGCAAATTGTAGACTTGGTTGTCGATGTACACATCCACCGGAAACTGTTTGCCAGGTGTGGCGTTGGTATAATCGAGATTCCGCAGGTAGTAGATGGCGGAAGCCACGTCTTGGGTGTATTGCGGGATGGTGAGTTCGCCTTGTTTGTTGCGCAATTTGCGGTTGTCGTGGTCGTAGATGGCCACATCCTGGTGGAAATAATTGTTTTCTCTCACGGTTTTGGCATAGCGCAGGGGCGCTTGAGATTCTTGGTCGACCCAGCTCTCAAATTTGTCGCGCACTTTGTAGGCCCAGTCGAAGCTTTTCACGGTTTCCCCTTCTACGCGCAGGTTGTAGGTGGTTTTGCCATTGATGATGGTGGGGTTGGGGTTAACGATCATCGACACTACGCCGGCATTGATGGCGCCATAGTGGATGCGGTATTTGAGGGTTTCGCCGGGTTGATAGGCGAGGTTGGAAATTTTGCGGGGAAGTACCACGGTGGCTGCTTGTTTATAGGCGGGCAGGGTGGTTAAAAATATGAGGGCTGCGAGGGCTAGGGTCAAGGACTTTTTCATATTTTCTGGGTTTTAGTTGGGGGCTTAGACACGCTTTGTTGGCAATTCCCCCAAAACTGTGCCAGGCTTTTGCGATTTTTGCAACGGAATGACAAAAAAGCTCACAGAATTTTCGAAGTCGAGTGGTTGCGGTTGCAAAGTACAGCCGGCGGTATTGCAGCAGATGTTGCAGGGGATGACTTTGCAGGCGGGCGCTACGCCGGGGTTGGTGCATGGCAATGCTGGGGGCGATGATTGTTCGGTGTTTGATTTGGGGGATGGACAGTTGCTGTTGCAGACGGTGGATTTTTTCACACCCTTGCTCGATGATCCCTATGATTTTGGTCGGGCCGCCGCCGCCAATGCCCTCAGCGATATTTGGGCGATGGGTGGCAGGCCGGTGATGGCGAATGCGGTGATGGGCTGGCCCATTGAGGTGTTGGGGGTGGAGGTTGCGCGCCGGGTGATGGAGGGTGCGATGCAGGTATGTTCTGGGGCGGGGGTGGCATTGGCGGGCGGACATACCATTGAATTGCAGGAGCCGGTCTTTGGGTTGAGTATAACGGGGTTGGTGCGGGTTGATCAGTTGAAGACGAATGCGGGCGCGCAGTTGGGCGGTGTATTGA
>VGFS01000073.1 GCA_016868785.1 Bacteroidota bacterium | reverse complement strand
TGCGCTGTCGCCCTTGTTGCCAAACAGCTGTAGGTTTGTCCCTACTTGCAGTCAGTATGGGGTAGAAGCACTGCAGAAACACGGTCCTTTCAAGGGATTGTGGCTTACGCTGAAGCGAATTTCTCGTTGTCATCCGTGGGGTGGGAGTGGGTATGATCCGGTGCCATGAAGGGCGATACTGGGCTTGGTGGTTTAGGTTGAATGGGCAAGTCATTGACTTTGAGATTAGTGTTGGACGGAATTGTGTGAAACCGCTTGGTTGTTTGAGTGGGAATTGCTATCTTTGCAGCCCTAATTTTATAGCCAAATGAATACCAACCAGTACGAGACCGTGATCATTTTGACACCCGTGCTCTCTGAACAACAGATGAAAGATGCTGTTGCAGGCTACAGAGAGTTGATCACCGGCAATGGAGGGAAGTTAGTCCACGAAGAAAATTGGGGACTGACCAAACTAGCCTACCCAATCCAGAAAAAAGGCACGGGATTTTATCATTTGTTCGAATTTACTGCTAACCCAGAATTCATCAAGTCTTTCGAATTGGCTTTCCGTCGTGATGAGCGCGTTTTGCGTTACCTCACAGTGAAGTTGGATCGTTGGGGTGTAGATTTCAACCAGCGCAAGCGCAATGGTGAACTTCGCACCGTAACTCCACAAGGCGAGAAAGTTGTTGTTAAAAAGAAAATTGAAATCGAGGAGACAGAATTATGAGCAAAGAAACAAACTTCATCTTCAATCAAACCCCTCAGGTTTTGCAGAAGAAGAAATACTGCCGCTTCAAGAAGCATGGTATTCGCTACATCGATCACAAAGACGCTGAGTTTTTGTTGAAGTTCGTGAATGAGCAAGGCAAAATTTTGCCACGTCGTATCACCGGTACTTCTTTGAAGTATCAACGTAAAATTTCTGTAGCCATCAAAAGAGCACGTCACCTGGCGTTATTGCCTTTCTTGGCCGACGGTTTAAAATAAGAAGGAGATAGACACATGAAAATTATTCTCACCCAAGACGTTAAAAATCTCGGACACAAAGACGATGTTGTCGCTGTGAAAGATGGATACGCAAGAAACTTTTTGATTCCTACCGGCAAAGCCAAATTGGCGAGCGAAGGAGCCCTGAAAATGTTGGCAGAAGACATGCGTCAGCGCGCGTTCAAAATGGACAAATTGCGTAAAGATGCTGAAGTTTTGGCGGAAAAGTTGAGCGGTTCAACCATCAACTTGGTAGCCAAAGCAGGTGCCTCTGGCAAAATCTTTGGTTCTGTAACCAGTTTGCAAGTTGCCAATGCGTTGAAAGACAAAGGATTCGATGTTGATCGCCGCAAAATTGTTTTCGATGACATTAAAATGGTGGGTTCTTTCGAAGCCAACATCAATTTGTTCAAAGACATAAATGCCAGCATTACCCTCGAAGTAATCGCTGAGTAATATTCTTGAAACCTATTTCAAAGGTCGCCCCACGGGGCGACCTTTGTTTTTTTCTAAGTACCTTTGCCAACATCATGTGGGATAAAATAGCCACCTTCATTTTAAAACAAAAGGTCATCTTCTTGATCGCCATCCTCGCCTTCACCGGCGTTATGGGTTACTACGCTACCAAAGTAGAACTCGAATATCAACTGCAGCGTCTGGCGCCCAAAAATGATCCCGACCTTATCGCCTACAACAAATTCCAAAAAACCTTTGGAATGGACCACAACAAAGTGGTGATTGGTTTCACCACCGACAAGTTGTTCCAGTTGAAGCATTTCAATCAATACAAACAGATGTGTGATTCGATCGCCAAAATCCATGGCGTGAAAACCCTGTTATCGCCCACCAACCTGTATAACTTAGCCCTGGACACCGCTGGCAAGTTTAAAATGGAGCGATTTGCTGCGAATCCCCCAAAAAATCAAGCCGAACTCGACAGTCTACATGCTCTTTTCTTGGACATGAAATTCTATCAAGGGCTGCTCTATAACGCCAATACAAACGCCTCGTTGATGGTGGTTTCGCTGGACGACAAAGTAATGGATTCCGAAAATCGCATTACCTTGATCAAAGACATTCAACGTAGGGCCGACCAATTTGGTGCAGAAGTGGGTGTCGAAGCCCACATGGGAGGACTGCCTTTTGTGCGTGCAGAAATGGCTACCAGCGTAAAAGCAGAATTGGTCATGTTCACCGTGGTGGCCTTCTTGGTAACCGCCATTCTTATTTTGGTCTTTTTCCGCAGTTTTAGTACCCTGGCCATCGCCATTTTGTTCATTGCCATCGGTGTGATTGTGATGTTCGGCATCAGCGGTATGCTGGGCTACAAAATCAACCTCCTCACGGGTACTTTGCCGCCTTTGTTGGTGGTAATAGGCGTGCAAAATGCCGTTTATCTCATCAATAAATACCACGAAGAATACCGCAAACATGGCAACAAAGCCAAAGCCCTTACCCGCATCATTTCTCGCGTGGGTGTGGCTACCTTCCTGATCAACTTTACCACCGCGGTGGGCTTTGGAACTTTCTATTTTACCAAAACCCAAATCCTTGAACAATATGGCGTGGTTTCGTTCATTACCATCAACCTCGTTTTCTTCATCAACATCATTGGTATACCCGCGTTGTATAGTTTGTTGCCGGTTCCGTCCGACAAACAAGTGGCACACCTCGACAATGGTGGCATCAACAAATTCCTGAGTTGGGCGAAGTTTTTGGTGTTTAATCGCAAAC
>VGFS01000072.1 GCA_016868785.1 Bacteroidota bacterium | reverse complement strand
TCTAATGGGATGATTTATCGTGATCGCATGTCCCATCGCACTCTGCGGCTTATCGGGCGCCACAACAATTACATCGCCCAATTGCTTGGCCACATCAATCAATGCCGCAATTCCAGGGGCTGTAATGCCGTCGTCGTTGCTGATCAAAATCAAAGGTCTGCTGTTTTCCATTTCTACTACAAACCTAGCACTTTTTTATCCCTGTTTTTTCGGTGTACCTTTGCATTATGGTTAACAAGTATGCCCAACGCGGGGTATCCTCACAAAAAGAAGACGTTCACAATGCCATCAGCCAAGTGAGCAAAGGATTGTTCCCCAAAGCGTTTTGCAAAGTGGTTCCCGATGTGTTGAGCAACAACCCCGACGATTGTTATATCATGCACGCCGATGGCGCAGGTACAAAAAGCAGCCTTGCCTACCTGTATTGGCGCGAAACCGGCGACCTTTCTGTGTGGGAAGGCATCGCCCAAGACGCCATCGTCATGAATACCGACGACCTACTTTGCGCCGGCGTAACAGGTCCGTTCATGCTCTCTTCCACCATCGGAAGAAACAAAAATTTGGTCCCCGGAGAAGTCATCAAAGCCTTGATCGAAGGCACTGAAAAATTCTGTGCAACCATGCGCGAACATGGCATCGAAATTCATACCACCGGCGGCGAAACGGCCGATGTGGGTGATTTGGTGCGGACCGTCATCGTGGATTCTACATTGATCGCCAAAGCCAAACGCGGTGAAATTATTGACAATACGAACATTTCGGGCGGACAGGTGATCGTAGGTTTTGCGAGTTACGGGCAGGCCACTTACGAGTCGCAATACAACGGCGGGATGGGATCGAACGGACTTACCAGCGCCAGACACGATGTTTTCAGCAGCAAATACCGTGAGCAATACCCCGAGAGTTACGACCACAATTTACCCGCCGATGTGGTGTATTGCGGCAGCAAATCTCTGACCGATACCGTGGCTGATTCTCCCCTGGATGCGGGCAAATTGGTCCTATCGGCCACGCGCACCTATGCCCCGTTGGTGAAGGCCATTTTCGATGCTTGCAAGTCCGACATCAAAGGGATGGTTCACTGCAGTGGTGGCGGACAAACCAAAGTGCTGCATTTTACCCAAAACGTGCATGTAATCAAGGACAATTTATTGCCCATTCCTCCGCTCTTCCAATTGATCAAAGACGAAAGCGGCACCGACTGGAAAGAGATGTTCCAAGTGTTCAACATGGGGCATCGCCTCGAGATTTATACCAACGCCAACGCCGCCGAACAGATGATTGAGATCGCAAAATCATTCAATATCGACGCCCAAATTGTGGGAAGGGTTGAAGACAGTTCATCGAACAAATTGACCATTTCGGGGGATTTCGGCACGCTGCAGTATCCTTAGGCGTTTACTTTCCGGGGCGATGTCGTATTAAGCGCCCAAAATTCTTATGAAAAACCACACAACTTCTTTCTTTTTCGGACTGATGGCGATGTCCATCGTTCCATTTGCCAACGCGCAAGCCACTGGCAACGACACTTACAACGAAAACAACCGCTTTAGAAATAACGATTACTACAAAGCTGAAGACAAAGCAGCACCATCGGCAGCCTATCGGTCAGATGATTATGATGGTGCAGAATCGGTCGCGGTTCGAAGTGCTGCCATGGGTAAAAAACGGATGGCCACCAATCAAGCACAATGGAATTTTGGCGATGCGGTGGCGTCTCAAGGCAATTTGCTGATCAATCAAGTACAGAATAATTTGTCGAGCTACTACGATGGCAGCGATTTCTTGGTGAGGGTTCACGTGTTGTACAATGCCGCGCCCACCAGTTACATGGCCATTTTTCATTTGAATCAAGCAGGAAAAAAAGTGCAGGACATCGATAGCTTGATGAGCAAACGCGTTTCAAAATTGGTGAGTCAGTGTGCATCGATCGGACTGAAAAAAGAAGATTTCTATACCGATATGATTGCGTTGGTGCCCATTTTTGAGAAGGAGAAGAAGACGTTTGGCAAGAACTACACCCAAGTGCCTAAGGGGTTTGAAATGCAGAAGAATTTACACGTTCGATACAAGAGTGCGGCGCAGTTGGATGCGTTGTTTACTTTAGCGGCACAGTGCGAGATTTACGATTTGATCAAGGTGGAATATTTCTACGATTCTACCGAAGCGGCCAACCAGATTTTGAAAAACAAAGCGGTGCAGGTTTTGAACCAGAGGTTAAAGACTTACAAGCAGATGGGGATTGGTTTGGACACGAATTTCCGAACGGTACAAGAGCAACGCCATCAATATTTCCCGATCGATGAATACCGCAGTTATTCGCCTTTGGCGGTAAGCACTTTGGAGGCTGATGAAGTAACGGATGCGGCAAAATCAGGCGTTACCCAGCAAACCAGTACTCAGCGCACCACGATGTTTTACAATCAGGTTTCATCGGACGGATTCGACGCGGTGATCAACCCCGCTCCGTTGGCCCCTACCATTCAGTTTGTTTACAATGTGGATGTGCGATACAAAATTCACGTGCCCGTTCAGACCAAAACCGAGACGATCAAACAAACCGATTTGTTGATCATCACCCCGCAGGGAACGATTAAAGAAATAAGTAAATAATTAAACCGTAAACTCAGCCCAGGTAGGACAGTGATCGGAGTGCTTGGCAAAATCATCGATGCCGGCATTGCATAACTGTCCAGCCAACTGCGGTGTTGCGCTCACATAATCGATGCGCCAGCCTTTGTTATTGGCCCTGGCTTTGGCGCGAAAACTCCACCATGTATATTGATGTGGCTCCGGCTTGATGGTTCGCAAAGTATCGGTGAATCCCGACTCAAACCATTGATCCATCCAAGCGCGCTCCTCCGGTAAAAACCCCGTGCTGTTCTTGTTTCCAACAGGATCGTGGATGTCGATGGCCCTGTGACAAATGTTGTAATCCCCACACACCAGCAGCTCTCCCACCGAAGCG
>VGFS01000071.1 GCA_016868785.1 Bacteroidota bacterium | reverse complement strand
TGGTGTGCTTCTTCATGTTGTAGGTGATGTTATCGATAAAAGACAAGGTGTTGTTACTTACTTTGTTGTTGTAGCTGAACAATTCATGACCGAAGCTAATATAGTTGTCACCGCCTTTTTTGATGTCTACAAAAGGAAATGGTGAACTGTTTGTGCCACGAGCGTCGGTAATGCTGGTGTAGGTAGCCAAGAATTGGTTGCTAAGTTTGCTGCTCAAATTACTCTTCAATTCCGCAGCCACAGACCATACTTTATTGTCGAAATAGTAGTTTGAATTTGCAAAGCTCATTGAATTGTTACTCCAACGGTTTGATGCCGAACGGGGGTTGGGTGCAGAGGTACCATTCAATACCTGATCGTTGGTGTTTTGGACAGAATTGTAGCGCAAACTAAACTTGTGTTTCGCGGAGATGTTCCAATCAATACGGGCCAAGAATTTTTGGTTGGCGGTATTGAAGTTACCCAAGTTTTCGTAGTCGCCAGTTTCGTAACCATACTTTTCTTTCAAATGAGTACGAACCAAATCTAGGTCGGTTGCCAGGGTGCGCGACAAGTTTGGATCAGAGGCGCTTTGTCCTGTGCCGGGACGAGAAGCTTTCCACTGCAAACCGGGGAGTGATGTTTTTTCGTTTTCGTAGTTTACGAAGTAGAAAATTTTGTCCTTCACCAAGGCACCACCCAAACGGAAGCCAAGGATATTGGAGGTGGTTTTCTTTTGTTCGCCCAAGTCGAAAGTATCTACTTTGGTACCGTTGAACTTTTCGTTGCGCATCAAAGTGTAAACAGAGGTAGTGGTTGTGTTTGAACCACTTTTGGTGATGGCATTGATGCCGGCTCCGGTGAAATTGGATTGACGTACATCGAAGGGAGAGATGTTTACCTGAACGGCTTCGATTGCATCCAAAGAGATGGGCTGAGCATCGCCACCGGGCAAGTTTTTGTCGCTCAATCCGAAGTTGTTGTTGAAGTTAGCACCATCGATGGTGATGTTGTTGAAACGACCATCGCGACCGTTGAAACTGCTACCGCTACCTGCTTGTGGCGTTAAGCGGGTAAAGTCGTTGATAGAACGAGAGATGGTAGGCAACGTGTTCAAGGTGCGACTGCTGATGTTCAAGTTGCTACCGGTTTTGGTGGCGTTACGAGAAACACTGACCACCACACCGCCGATTTTTTCGGTGGTGAAGTCGGCATCTAACTTGAAGTTTTCACCCAAAGTCAAAAACACATCGCTGAAAACGATGTCTTTCAAGCCGGGGGCTGAAATGGTTACGGTGTAAGGTCCACCAGCGTTCAAGTTTGTAATGTCGTACACACCCCCTGAACGAGAGTTTGCGGTGTACGTTGCGTTGGTAGTGGTTAAAACTGCCTTGATGGTGGCATTTTCAACCGCTGAATTTCCGTTGGTAACAACTCCACTCAAATAAGCGGTGGTTACCTGGGCCAATGCGCTTCCTGCTAGGCAGATAGTGCATAGGACCGTGGTGAGAATTTGTTTGGTTTTCATAGATTATGATTGATTTGATGCGAAATAACACAAGACTTGTGTATCGTTTATTAGTGAATTGTTAACAAACGGAATATATTGTGTAATGTTTCACGGAAATTTCTAGTCAGAAACAGGGGTCTCTGATTTACCAAAATTTTATTCCGTAAATGTTACCACAAGCGTTGACTTGCGCAGCAAAAAGTGATTCGCAATAGTCGGATTCTGCGATTAAGACACTTTTCTTAGTGGGTTAATTTTCCAACCCCGCTGGGCTGCGATTGCGCTCAGTAACGCATGGTTTTTGATCGTGATGTTGATGGGTGTTCCCTTTGTTGTGTTGATGTGCAATACGATGTTGCCCTCGGGATTGTAGGCTTTGCCGAGCCGACCTCTGCGAATTCCCCAGCCGCCGAATTCGCGGAGTGCGTTGATTTTCAGTAACTCAGCATTTTCGATTTCCTGCCAAAAGATCAATCGCTCTCTGGGGTGAAATGGCAGCATTTGATAGCTGATTTTATCGTCGTTGATGCGCACCTTCAGTTTTAATGATAGTAACAATGCCAATACAGAAAGCATGATCCACAATTGGGGCTGCTTAACCAGGTCGATGGCCAACTCTAGGCCCGTGGATGAGAGGTCTTGTAGGGTTACTACAATCACCAAAAAAGTAGTCGGGATGAGCGTGAAAAGGCCGATTTTTGTCATGCCGGTTCGTTCCTCAAATTGGGTCTGTGCGATGGGTTCCTGAGGCATGCTGTTACAAAGTACTGAAAAAAACATCGGATGTCTTGCAAATCGACAATCACTTTTGTATATTTGCAGCCCTTTTAAGTATTTTCAATCATGACCAAACGCACTTACCAACCCTCGAATAGAAAACGCAAGAACCGTCACGGTTTCCGTGAAAGAATGGCAACTGCCAATGGCCGCAGGGTTTTGGCTGCTCGTCGTAAACGCGGTCGTGCAAGTCTTACTGTATCCCACGAGCGCAGTCACAAGGGCTAAGGGCCTTTGTCTGGACAAGCAAGGCAATGACTTCTGAAGTGTTGCCATATCGTTTGGGACAGGCTTTCGGGAAGACCGAAAAACTCAATAGTGAAAAAATTATCGCCGGACTGTTTCAGTTTGGCGTTTTTGTTTCTAAGTATCCGCTCAGGGCGAATTTGATGCTTACTTCGTTGCCGGTGGCGGGGGTGCCTGTGCAAGTGGTATTTACTGCCAGTAAGCGAAAGTTCAAGCGGGCGGTGGACCGGAATTTTGTGAAGCGACGATTGCGCGAGGTGTATCGCAAGAACAAGTTGCCGTTGTACGAGGCTTTGGAAAGGAAGGGGTTAACTTTGGCTGTTGCCATCATGTATGTGGGTGCTGAATTGCCCACAATGCCCCAATTGGAAAAGGCCTATTTGATACTATTAAAGAAAATGTTCGATGTGCTCGAATTGTCAAATGCCCCAGAAAAAGAATAGTTTGTTGTCCAGTAAGCGGTCGCTGCTGGGTAGCGGGTTTAACGCTTTGTTCTTGCTCCTGATTCGTGTATATCAATATGCGCTGTCGCCCTTGTTGCCAAACAGCTGTAGGTTTGTCCCTACTTGCAGTCAGTATGGGGTAGAAGCACTGCAGAAACACGGTCCTTTCAAGGGATTGTGGCTTACGCTGAAGCGAATTTCTCGGTGTCATGCGTGGCG
>VGFS01000070.1 GCA_016868785.1 Bacteroidota bacterium | reverse complement strand
ACCAATATGTCGGGTGTGAAATGTTATAACAACATTTTCCAAGTCACAGGATCGGGCAGTTCCGGCCCACTTGCGTTGGTTCATGTACCGGCCACCTTTGTTCCACAGAATCCGGTGTTTACAGGAAATTTGTATTGGAGTTCAGGGGGAACATTCAAAATTACCTATGGCAATAGTTACAGCAGTTTGTCGGCGTTTCGTGCTACGGGCAATGAAAAATTGAATGGGAATGGTGTGGGTGTGGAAGCAGATCCTTTATTGACGGGAACTTCCAATACAGCAGCATTGTTGTATCCCAAAGAAAACAACGCTTTGAATCAATTTCAGTTGGTATCGAATTCTCCAGCCAAAGACGCAGGGCTTGATTTATCCAAGGAAATGGGACTTACAGTGGGTGTACGTGACTTTTGGGGCAGTTCAATACCCGCGGGTGCCAAATTCGATATCGGAGCACATGAATTCGGTGGCGTGGTTTCGGCTGTGACGGATGTTCCTAAAAAGACATATTTCCATATTCAATCCAACCCTATAACCAATGGAGTGTTGGATGTGGAATTGGATTTTTCCAGTCAAATAGGGAATCAATTCCTTTTGATGGACATCACAGGGAAAACCATCTACTTACAACAAAATTGTAATCACATAAACGATAAGAAAATGTCGATGGATGTATCTCGTCTTCCATCGGGCATGTATTGGTTGACGTTAACTGTGGATGGCTGTCGAATGCAGACAGCCCAAGTGGTTATCTATCAATAGTAATTATTCGGCAGCCGCATCGCGGAAGCCATCCATCAAATCGGCGGAGATTCCGGTGAAGCTGAAACCACCATCGTGGAACAAGTTCTGCATCGTTACCATGCGGGTGTAGTCTGAGAACAAGCTCACACAGTATTCGGCACAAGCATCGGCGCTGGCATTGCCCAAAGGACTCATTTTGTCGGCATAGTTGTAGAACGCATCAAATCCACCCACCCCTGAACCGGCGGTGGTTTTGGTAGGACTTTGGCTAATGGTGTTCACGCGAACGTGCTTTTTCTTACCATAGTGGTAACCGAAAGAACGCGCGAAGCTCTCGAGCAACGATTTGGCATCGGCCATCTCCCCGTAATCGGGGAAGGTGCGCTGTGCCGCGATGTAGCTCAAGGCTACAATGCTACCCCACTCATTCATGGCGTCTTTTTTGATCAACGTTTGCATCAAACGGTGGAACGACATCGCACTGATATCGAAGGTTTGGTGCATAAAGTCGTAGTTGGAGTCGGTATAAGGATTCTTTTTGCGCACGTTCAAGCTCATGCCCACGCTGTGCAACACGAAATCCAAAGGTCCACCCAAGGCCTCAGTAGCGCCGGCTACCAAGTTTTCCAGGTCATCCATTTTGGTGACATCGGCAAAAATCAGGGGCGCATTCAACGCTTTGGCCAACTCTTCGGTTTGTCCGATTTTCGCAGCCACAGGTGCGTTGGTCAGGACGATTTGGGCGCCTTCGGCGTGACAGAGTTCAGCGACTTTCCAGGCGATTGAATTCGAATTTAACGCACCGAAAATGATGCCTTTTTTTCCTTTTAACAAGTTGTTTGACATAGTATTTGGGTGCGACAAAATTAGGCCATTTATCGCAAATCAATGGAAACTGCCCATAATTTCCTTCGGGGGTCATGGATATCACATATTTTGTGGGTGAAAGCCAGCCATTTCTTGTTTAATTCGATGGGATTGATTTATTTCCCAAAACGATGAAGGTGAGAAACTTACTATTGAATCTTTTTTGTGCGATAACCGTTCCCGCTGCAGCCCAATTTGTGGATGCGGGCAAAACCCTGGTTGATGATGTTCACATCGGAACCCAAAAAGGGAAGATTCAATCGCGCAGTGCCACCAAACCCACCCAGTGTGATGGGGATACCAGCATGTTTCCAAGTTACGGAAGCACGGCTTACAACAGCATCTCGATTAGGAAGGGGAGTTCTTTGGGACAGTTTTTCGATGCTCCACAAACTATGACGGTAAGTGGATTTCGGTTTTATGGATTTTCGGTTACGCCCACACCGGCAAAATCGGTGAAAATCAACCTCATTTGCAATTTGTATAAAGCAGGAGCCGACTCATTGCCGTCGGGTACGCCCATTGCTAGCGATACCATCACTGTAGATACAGTCATGGGAAGCAGTATCCCGTTAAGCCGCATTACCCTGGATGCTGATTTTGGTAAAGCAGTTACAGTTACTGGTCCTTACATTATTTGCGTAGAGTCTGACAGCACCAACGCATTGGCAGCGGTGGTTAGTAACTCTTACACCAACGGCGATGGAAAAAGACGCAATTTGTGCGTGGGATCGGTGAGTGGAAAATGGTACCGCTGTTTGAGTTTGAATATTGGCGGAACCGTATTCAATAGCCACATGCAGATGTATCCCTTTGTGGGCTATAAACTGGGTATCGACTACACCACCAATCAGCAGTGCTTCCCAAATTTGGATACGCTGTATTTCCAGAATCAAACCAAGAAAACCGTAGTGTCGAGCATTTTCTATAACTATTACGTGTACTACAACATCGAGCGCTCTAGTCACCGTTGGAACTACGACAACAAAATGATTCAATACGCGATCGACGGCAAATACAAGCCCACTTCGCGCAGCAATTTGAATGTAACACTGATCTCAACAGTGTATCCATACAGTGGATGGTCTTGCTCTGATACGGTATCGAAAATCATTTATTTCAAGCCCGGAACGCCTAGTTTGTATAAGGCGGCCCAAGGTTGTAGCGGCGATACGGTAACCATTTCGGTGGCGTCTGATGCCCAAACAACGGTGCAGTGGTTCAAGAAAACCAGCGATCCAAAACCCTTTTTCGAGGGTAATAAATACACCATTAACAATGTTCAGAAAACCGATACGTTTTATGTGAAGGCGGTTAATAATACTTGCGAGTCCAACTGGTTGATGATTCCATTTGAGGTGAACAAGTATCCCACCAAGCTCACGGTGAAAAACGATTCCATTTGTGCCGGTGCTACGGCGAATTTGCAGGCATTCACCGACTATGGCGATTTGTATTGGTACGATAAATCAAGCGGTGGAACCTTGATGCATACCGGACAGGTATTGCAGACGGGTAAGTTGAGCCAAGACACCCAATTTTATGTGGTAGCTAATAACAAGGGTTGCGTGTATGCCGGCGGTAGTAAGTTGGTAAAAGCCTTTGTGGGTAGCAGTTTTGCTCCAACCTCGCCCAATGTTCCGGCCGACACTTTCGTCTGTGCGCGTGGGGTGAATTCGGTGACTTTGAATGCTACGAGCAATAGCAGCTCGGATACCTTACGGTGGTTCTTAGACGCTACGGGCGGAAGTCCGGTGGCCACGGGCAGCAGTTATACCTTTAAAGGGACGAAGCGGGGTGAGGGTTATGTTTATGTAGAATCGTGGAATGGCATCTGCGGTAGCGGCAGGGCTGCGGTGAAAATCACGGTGAAAGATTACCCCGGTGTGTTTGGTGCCACTGGCGATGAGACCTGCTCCAACGATTCAGCCAGGTTGTTTGGGTCTACGTCTTGGGGACAGTTAAACTGGTACATGAAGCGCAGCGATGCAAAACCGTTCTATGTGGGTAAGACACCCGCTGTGTATGGATTGAGCGGTAAAAATTACGTGTATTATAAGGCGTCGGAAGGCAATTGCTTTGCGCCGAATTTCGACAGTGTAGAGGTCATCGTGAACGATATTCCTAAGCCCAGCAAGGTGGTGGCGTTGAGTGTTTGTGCCAAAGCGTTGGGAAAAATGAGTGTGACGATTCCTAATGGAAAGGTCAACTGGTACGAGGACACCACCACCACCGATATTTTGTTCACGGGAAGTACTTATGATTTGGGGATGAT
>VGFS01000069.1 GCA_016868785.1 Bacteroidota bacterium | reverse complement strand
CTATATCCATCGCTGATTGACTATAAATCCAATTCACTGAATTCTCTGCGCCAATCGCCGTTTTGGTAATGTCGCGATGTGGCGGTTTCGCCGTGATGCCGCACAAATAAAGGCTATCGCACAAAAACGCATCGCAGGTTCGCATCACCGATCCCACATTGTTCATGCTGCGCACGTTATCGAGCACCACGGCAAAGGGCCATTTGTTGGCCTGTTTGAATTCATCAACGCTCAATCGTTGCAGGGCTGCGCCTACCAATTTCTTCACAAACACAAAGATACTTAAAATCAATGGGGAAAAAGGGGGCTTAAATGTGGAAATCGACCTGGTATTTGGCTGTAATTTTGGGGTTTATGGCAGGAGCAAGCACAGACAAAGAAACACCGCTCATGAAGCAATATTACAGTATCAAGGCTCAATACCCTGGTGCCATTTTGTTGTTTAGGGTGGGTGATTTTTATGAAACGTTTAGCGAGGATGCCCGCATCGCTTCAAAAGTGTTGGGGATTGTACTAACCAAGCGATCAAACGGCGCTGCTTCGGACCAGGATTTGGCAGGATTTCCTCATCATTCGTTGGACAACTACCTGCCCAGATTGGTGAAAGCGGGATATCGCGTGGCCATCTGTGATCAATTAGAAGATCCCAAAAAGACAAAAACCATCGTCAAACGGGGTGTTACCGAGCTGGTCACTCCCGGGGTTAGCTACAACGATAAAGTACTTGAAACCAAACAAAGTAATTACTTGGCCTCGGTGTATGAGCAGAACATGCAATGGGCGGTGGCTTTCTTGGACATTTCTACGGGCGAGTTTTACGTTTCGGAAGGTTCGATGTTGTCCATCAAAAAACTCATCGATGCCTACAAACCCTCTGAATGGCTGATGCCCAAACAGCAGCAGACCTTGATTCAAGAGATGCAGGGCACCCCTACCTCATTCCAAACCATGGAAACATGGGTTTATGAGCCGTCCACCGCGCAAGAAGCACTTTGTCGTCAGTTCAAAACCCAGAATTTAAAGGGCTTTGGCATCGCCGAAATGCCTTTGGCAGTTTCGGCGGCTGCCGCAGCCCTGCAATATCTAACCCTTACCCATCATACCCACATCGCCCACATCAACGGCATTTCACGCATCGATGAAAACCAATCGGTCTGGATTGATGGATTTACCGCCAGAAACCTCGAATTGGTTCGACCCATCTATCAAGGAGGTACGGCGCTCATCGATGTGATCGACAAAACCTGCACCGCCATGGGCGCCCGATTGCTCAGGCAATGGTTGGTTTTTCCGCTCATACACCGACAAGCCATTGAAGCCCGACACAGCCAAGTTGAAGTCTTCATCAATAACGCCACAGAAACATCGTCGTTTCGCGATACAATGAAACAAATTGGCGACCTACAACGCCTGGTCTCCAAAGTAGCACTGAGAAAAATTGGTCCGAGAGAATGCCTCATGCTGGGCTATGGACTGGAAAACTTGCAAGAAAGCAAGGACCTTTTTGCCCAAAGCAAAGATCCTCAACTACAGGCCCTGGCCAATAAAATTGATGCCCTGCCAAACCTCCAAGCATTGATCATGGATCAAATCTTGGCAGACGCTCCGGCTGTAGCGGCCAAAGGTGGCATTTTCAAATCGCATGTCCACCCCGAACTCGAAGAACTGCGCGGATTGACCACCAGCGGAAAAGACAAACTCATTGAAATCCAACAGCAAGAGATCGAACGGTCAGGCATCCCCTCCTTAAAGATTGGTTTCAACAATGTTTTTGGCTACTACCTCGAAGTGACCAATTCGCACAAAGACAAAGCCCCCGAGGATTGGATACGCAAGCAAACCCTCACAAATGCGGAGCGATACATCACCCCGGAACTCAAAATTTACGAAGAGAAAATCCTCAATGCAGAAGATCGCATTTTGGCGTTAGAAGCCCAACTGTGGGAGCAATTACTCGATTCAATGTCATCGTTCGTAGCCCCACTACAACTGCAAGCCAACCTGCTGGCCGAATTGGATGTACTGGCAGGATTTGCGCAGTTGGCTATGGACAATCAATATTGCAAACCTTCCATGAACGATGGATTTGACCTAGTGTTGAAAGACTGCCGTCACCCCGTCATTGAATATCAATTACCCCCAGGCGAATCTTACATTCCCAATACCATATCGCTAGACAAAGAAGCCCAACGCATCATTATCCTTACAGGTCCAAACATGAGTGGTAAAAGCGCGATCTTACGTCAGACCGCCCTGGCCGTCATCCTCGCACAAATTGGCTGTTACGCCCCTTGCAGCGCGGCAGAAATTGGTGTTGTCGACAAAATCTACACCCGCGTAGGTGCTTCAGACAATATTTCGGTTGGTGAGAGTACGTTCATGGTGGAAATGACAGAAACCGCCAGCATTTTGAATAATTTGTCTGACCGCAGCCTTGTCTTACTCGATGAAATTGGCAGAGGCACCAGCACTTACGACGGGGTATCCTTGGCATGGAGCATTGCAGAGTACATCCATTCTCACCCGGCGCTGCCCAAAACCCTTTTCGCCACCCATTACCACGAACTGAATGAATTGGAGTCGAAATGTCCGGGAATCCGCAACTACCACATCTCCATCAAGGAACAGGGTAGCCAAATCATCTTCCTGAGAAAACTCACCCAAGGTGGCAGTGAACACAGTTTTGGTATTCACGTAGCCCAACTCGCGGGAATTCCCAACGCCGTGCTGTTGAGGGCCACAGAGATTTTGAATCAACTCGAGCAAGAACGCGCCAACCTATCGCCCCAGAAGACCCTAAAAAAAACTGATACCAAACCGGTATATCAGATGAACCTTTTCCAAACGGAAGACCCAAAACTCGTTCAAGTGAAAAAACTTTGCGGTACCCTAGACATCAATACCCTCACCCCCATTGAGGCGCTGTTGAAGCTACAGGCCATTCAGGGCATTCTCAATAACAAACTGTAGCTTTGGGCTACAACACCATTTTTCTCTAATTAGAAGCTGTAATTGCAGCCAAATGCCGGCAGAATGGGCAATTGATCCACCCGCTTGCGGTTGATACGATCAAAATAGAAGATGTTGTTTCGATTATACACGTTGGTCAAGCTAAACAACAAATTGAACTCCCGGTGCTTGTCCATTACCCACTTTTTACGCGCTGAAAAATCGAGGCGATGGTAATAGGGCAAACGACCTTGGTTGATGGATGCGTAAACGACCCCCAACTTACCATTGGAACTGGTATAATCTGTACTCAACCCCTGTTGGAAATTGAATTTCTCATAATATCCTTGGGTTTGAGTGAACGGGAAACCCGATCCGAAGTTCCAACGCAGCGATAGCTCAACGGGATTCTTCTTACCCATTTCGTAGTTTACCAAGAAATTGGCGTTGTGACGTCGGTCGAAATTGGGTTGATACTTGATGTTTCCATCGAAGCGATTTACCCATGTCAGTGAATACACAGCCCAAACATACCAGTGCTTGTCTGTAAACTTGTAGCTAAAGTCGCCTCCGTAGGCATTGCCTTCTTCCACAATAAAGTTCTGACGAAGTCGCGCTGGCTTATCCAAATTAAATTCATCGTCTTCGAACAGTTTGTCGCGGTTGATGTTGGTAATTTGATCAAACAACTTCACAAAAGACTCCACGTTGAAACTGTGCTTTTTGTTCACGCGATAGTCGAACCCCGCCACTGCGTGGCGGGCCTTCTGCAAGGCATGCGTAACGGGTTTGCCATTGAATGAATCGGGCAGATTGTCCGGGCCCGACAAAAATCCGTAAAACAAATTCACCACGTCGCGGTCGCTCATGGCCGACAGAAAATTCTGTGAATATGCGCCGACGGCGAATTTGATACCAATCGACTTCCAAGGCATGTACCGCAGTTGAAAGCGGGGTTCAAAACTGCTATTGCCCAATGAAGCGTAATATTGGGCGCGTAAACCCAAGTTCGACA
>VGFS01000068.1 GCA_016868785.1 Bacteroidota bacterium | reverse complement strand
CGATGGTGGTTTCAGCTTCACCGGAATCTCCGCCGATTTGATGGATGGCTTCCGCGATCCAGCTGCAGAGTAATGGCTACTGGTAAATAACTACTTGGGCCGTCTGCGTTCGACAACCATTCACGGTTAACGTCAACCAATACATGCCCGATGGAAGGAGAGAAATATCCATGGACATTTTTTTATCGTTTATGTGATTACAGTTTTGTTGCAAGTAGATGGTTTTTCCCGTGATGTCCATCAAAAGGAATTGATTCCCTTTTTGACTTGAAAAATCCAATTCCACATCCAACACCCCATTGATTACAGGGTTGGATTGAATATGGAAATATGTCTTTTTAGGAACAGCCGTTACAGCCGAAACCGCGCCACCGAATTCATGCGCTCCGATATCGAATTTGGCACCTGCGGGTATTGAACTGCCCCAAAAGTCACGTACACCCACGTTAAGTCCCATTTCCTTGGATAAATCAAGCCCTGCATCTTTGGCAGGAGAATTCGATACCAACTGAAATTGTTTCAAAGCGTTGTTTTCTTTGGGATACAACAAAGCCGCTGCATTGGAAGTGCCTGTCAATAAAGGATCTGCTTCCACACCCACAACATTTCCATTCAATTTTTCATTGCCCGAAGCACGAAACGCCGATAAACTGCCGTAACTATTGCCATAGGTAATTTTGAATGTTCCCCCTGAACTCCAATACAAATTTCCTGTAAACACCGGATTCTGTGGAACAAAGGTGGACGGTACATAAACCAACGACAGTGGGCCGGTACTGCCCGATCCTGTGACTTGGAAAATGTTGTTATAACATTTCACACCCGACATATTGGTTCCATAATCTGTCATTTGAAATGCACCGAATGTAGTGTATTTATTCTTCGTTGAACCACTCACATACACTGTGTTGTTGTAAAAATTCAATCCATTCCATGTGGTGTTTGGGGCAGTAAAAAGTGTCACAGCACTGTTATTCGTGCGGGCGTCATTGATGCTAATGTTGTATCGAACAGTATTGCTACCCCATGCGCGAGCACCAGTAAAATTGCCCAACAAATAGCCGGCACCGTCATTATCATGAGAGTAACAATATTGAACAATTGAATTGGTTACACCACCATCCAAATCAAAACCTAAGCCATCACAACCGGTAGAGGATCCCGACGAATTGTGATGCGATTCGCAATATTGAATGGTCACGTTGTCGGCCGACCATACCCAAATTCCCCCTGGTCCCCCACAAGCCGAATTCAAAGTCCCGGTGTTGTAAGCCACACATCGCTCAATAACCGAGTAATCAATCTGAGATAGTACGATGCCGCTGCCTTTGTGACTGCCAGCAGCATAGCCTGTAATGTTATATACTTCTGTGTTGCGAATTTGAAAATCCCTGTGATGATAAAAATTGGTTGTTTGGTCGTCGTATGCAAATGAAACAATGCCATTTTCCCTACAATCATGCACCGAGCAACTATCGATACGAACCCCGCGATAACCAGCCTTCACCGCTGCCGACCAACTAGAATAAAAGCGCATACCGCAGTAGCCAAATCCAAAAACCTCCACATTGGTTAGGGCGATATTCGATAAATAGCCCGAGGATTTATCCGTAAAAAACAATACACCATCAATGTCTTTTTGAGTGCCATTACCGGGTCCTTTGAATACCAAATTACGCAAGTGAACGCCCTGTAAATTTGTGGCTTTGAATCCGCATTTCGTGGTAACAGTGGTGTTGATTGTGGCTCTACCCAATCCATAAGTGGAAAAGACCACGGGCTTAAGGACAACATTTCCATCCAAAGCATCCAATTCAATGTTTCCAGTGAATGTCTTTCCCCCTTCAAACAAAACCCGATCACCTGGCTGAAAAACCTGCGCATTGACTTTTGAAAGAGACGTCCATGCTGTGGCCAATGTCAAACCATCCGTATTATTACCTGTGGTGTTTACATAATAGGTTTTACCCGAATTGGGACTGGGTGACGACCCATCATTGAACATTTCCAACAGGCCTTGAGCATACCATCTTGCCAGATAATCATTGGGGTGTAGTGAATTGGCCGTGCAGTGCTTAGCCCCCTTTCTTCGGTACACGGTATCGCTCATGGTGGTCATGTCCATCACTGCAATTCCCGATGCCTCCAATGATTTTAGCTGAGAAAGAAATCCATACATCAACGCATCGCCGTTGCTAGGTGAGCCCTGAGAATTGACATCAGGCAACATATTTCCTATAAGAATAAACTCTGCATTGGGGCAGTCTTTTTTAATCTTATCAATACAAGACTGCATACTTGCTTTGAAAGATGCGTTTGAAGTGCCCCAGATATCATTCATACCCATATCCAAAATCACCAAATCTGGGCTGTTGGGATTCACCATGCTCTTGCAATACTGATCTATCCAGGCCACTGTTTTTCCCCCACACGAACCATTAATCATGGTGATGTTTCCACCATATTTGGCCAACAACCCTTCTCCCAACAAGTCGACATAACTATGCATATAGGGTTTGGTTGGCTTAAAATTCTTATCGTCGCCGGCAAATCCACTCACATTCAAACCCGCAGTAATACTCATTCCATAGGCTTGTATCACCAAGGCTTGCTTATTTTTTAACTTTGACATGGTCTTTGGTAACAAATCACCTTTATAACCAAAAATCGACTTAGCACCCCAATCCCCGCGATCTGGTATATAAGTAACGCAAGTCCATGATGTAGGGTTGGTATTCATCAAACCATTCGATTGGCCATTGCCTTTTACACCCCCTTTAACAACGTAGGTAGTTGATACTGCCGATGATTTTTGGGTAATCGTTTTGCCACTCACCGTGAAGTCCGTATTGACGGCAAATGTTTTTGAAAAGTCATAGTTGGTGACTTTTACAATTTGTTTGGGTTTAAACATCAAATTGGCCGTGCTGTTCACACCTGAAAGTAAAACCAACTCGTTAAAAATGGTATCCGAATTCCAAAAAGGTTGTAAATAATCGCGAGTGCTACAAGTAGGGGCATTGCTACTGTAGTTGGGAAATTCGTAATACCCGCCACTGCTCGGAGTCACAACCACCCAAGCCGCTTTTGCCGGCGTTGCAGACCAACCTGCTTCCGCCGCATCAACCGACAGAAGTAAATTGCTATTGACATCGTAAAAATCACACTTCCCACCGGCATAATAAATAATATTTGATTTGGCAGCCACGGCACCCGCTGGTGGCTGAGCAATGGCTGGAATTGCGAGCAAAAGGCCCATCAACAATGCCAAAAAATTCCGTGATCGGTAAAATAATTTTTTTATCATCCTACGAAAAATCAATTGCAAGATAAGACGAAAAAAGAATGATTTTGGTTATACGAAAAATTGTTAAATCAACGCTAATCAGTTCATATTCAAACGACTGCTGTATTTTATTTCCTCTCCAAGGGCTCTCTAAAGAGTATCGGTGCAAACCAACACATCTTCTTTAACCCCAATAATACATCAGGGCCTTAAGGCGATAATCGGGATTTTACCCAAGCGCCGTTGATTTTCTCATAGCAAGCCCGGTCGTGAACACGACCGGGTCTTCCTTGCCAAAATTCGACACGGTCGACCACAATTTCATAGCCGCCCCAATGCTTGGGGCGTTCTATTTTGATGGTGTCGTCTGCCAGCAATGTTTCCATTTGGGCATCTAACGTTTGCCTATCGGTAATCACCTGACTCTGGTTCGATACCACCGCCCCCGCTTGTGAAATCCGGGGCCTGCTGTAAAAATAAGCATCGCTATCGGACTCGCTGATCTTTCTCACCGATCCTTCAACACGTACCTGTCGCTCCAACTCCGCCCAGAAAAAAACCGCCGATACAAAGGGATTGGCCGCAATATCCTGTCCTTTCCTGCTCGCATAATTGGTAAAAAACACGATGCCATCGGCCGTGATTTCCTTCAACAAAACCACCCTTGACGAAGGTCTGTTTTCGGCATTCACCGTTCCCAACACCATGGCATTGGCCTCCAACACTTCGGCGTCCAAGGCTTGCTCGAACCATCCTTTGAATTCCACCAATGGGTCATTGCCCATCTGTTGGGGCTCCAAAGCGCCCTTGGTATATTCTTTTCGGATATCTGCGATGTTTTTC
>VGFS01000067.1 GCA_016868785.1 Bacteroidota bacterium | reverse complement strand
CCCAAGTTCGACACCAGTTTTTTCCTTACCACCCGATAATTCGCAAAGGTGTTGATCTCTGTGGTGCTCTCCAATTGCGAAATGCGTCGATTGTTGGAATTATACAATTCAAAATTGGTTTGGAACCCGTTTATTTCAAGGCCCCACTTCAAATCGTCGCGACGGAAATTGTACCCAAAATTCATACCCAAGTTGAACCCGCCAATAGAACTGCTGCGGGGTTTGGCATCTTGTTCTTTCTGCTGAATGCGGTATTCACTCCACAAAAAATATCCATCCACCCGGGTCTTAGCCTGCTCTGGCACCACCAAAAACTTACCGCCCAAACCCGTAGAAGACCAATTGTAACTGGTTGAACCAGGAAACGCTACATTGTCTCCAAAGCGAAACCCATACAATTTTGAATACCCGCCGTTGGCACTGTTAAAACTCGCTTTGATGAACAAATCCCCGAAGTTGAATGGAAGCTTGTCGGGATTGGCATAATTGTAAAGCAACTTGGAAGATTCACGCAAAAACGAGTTCTTGTATGAAATGGCCAAGGAACTGTTGCTTTTTCCTTGCTTATACTTCTTCAATGGCACTTCCAACAAGGCCTTCGAGGTGAAGGTTGTGAGTCCTACCTTCACGGTGGTTCTATTTCTGTTGGCATCGCGGGTTTTCAAATCAACCACTGCCGACACCCTACCCCCGTATTCTGCCCCGAAGCCCGCACTGTATACATCGGCGGTTTGAATCAAATCTGTCTCAAACACAGAAAACAAACCGATGGAGTGAAACGGGTTGTAGATAGTTAGTCCGTCTAACATCACCTTGTTCATCACCGGTGAACCGCCCCTAATGTACAACTGCCCTCCTTGATCACCACTGAAAACAACTCCCGGCAACACTTGCAAATATTGCAGAATATCGGGTTCAGCACCCACGGCCGGCATCTTCGAAATGGTTTTGGCATCCACCGTAGTCACCGATACCTGGGCCTCTTTGGCTTTGGACTTTACGGTGATGTTGACCACCCCCATGCTAGCAATGCGGTTGATGTAAAAGTCTTTCTTGGTGTTCGCACCCAGTTTTACCGGCACTTTTTCAATGAATGTATCGAAACCGCCCATGGAAATCCTCACATAATAATTGCCGGGGGGCAAACCGGTGAGGGCAAAATATCCATCGTTATCGGTCATTACCACCCTTACCGCATTCCCCGTAAGCGTTGATTTTGAGGCTCCCTCATTCACACACAGAATATTGGCACCGACGATACGGTCGCCGTTGTTGGCGTCGTAAACAAACCCACGTATATCGCTTTTACTCGCCTGACCCATCAATAAAGTTGGGATGACCACACACATTATCAGGATAATTCGCCTCATTATTCTCGCGAAAATACGGCTAATTTTCTTTGACTTCATTTTTTTCATCGATAACCAACGACTGAGAACTATTTTTGCATTTCGCATGGTTTACCGTTTTAAAATATGGTTCGAAGACATGGAGGACATAGTTCGATGGATTGAAATCAAACCGTCGCATACCTTCTTGGATTTCAACAACATCATTCAAGCAGCCATTGGCTTTGACAACAAAGAATTGGCCAGTTTTTTTGTGAGCGATGACCGCTGGCGTCGCATTTCCGAGGTGAAAAAAGCCAAGCCCACCAGAGATACCGATATCACGGGCAACGCAAATGCCCCTTTGATGTCTGAGACCAAGCTTCGCACTTGCGTAAACGACCCCCATCAACGGTTTATCTATGTGTTTGATTACAATGCCCAATGGACCTTGCTTTGCGAACTCATCAGTATCGAAGAGAGCAATGAAAAACAGGCCTACCCCAGAATTTATCGCAACGAAGGGAAAGCCCCTAGGCAGCATAATGAGGGTAAGTTCAAAATGCTGGACGACAACGAATTCGATACCCTGGCAGAGAAAATCTTGGCGGCCAAAGGCGTGAAAAGCTTGTTGGTGGAGCATGAGGAGGAATTGTTGGAAGAGGATGACGATGATTTAGACGATGATTTGGATAATGAAGAGGAAGAAGGCGATCACGATGAATTCGATTTTGGCGCATTGGGTGAAGGCATCGATGCGGACGACCTCAAATAAACCCGTTTCGATTTGACATCCCAACCTACCCTGTTCATTGTGGGAGGTCCAACGGCCTCCGGAAAAACCGCTGCGGCTATTTCATTGGCCCAGGCGTTGAATACGGATATTGTGAACATGGATTCTCGACAAGTCTACGAGGAACTCAACATCGCGGTGGCCAAACCCAGCGAAGAAGAATTGCGAGCGGTGAAACACCATGGCATTGGACATGTGCCCATCAAATACCATTACAATGCGGGTACCCATGCTGAGATTTTTCGGGACATCACGCAACAACTGTTGCAAGAAAAAGGCTCGGCCGTACTTTGCGGTGGCACAGGGCTTTACATCGAAGCCTTGCTGTATGGAATGGACGACTTGCCAGAAGTGGATCCCGATTTGCGCAGTGAAATTTTAGACCAATATGTTGCGAAGGGCATCGAACCGCTGCTGGGTATGTTGCTACAGCTCGACCACGAAGCGGGCAGGTTTGTGCGGCTCGACAACCCCCAGCGTGTGATGCGGGCCCTGGAGTTGTGCATTCAATTGCGCAAGCCTTTGAGAGAGATATACGGACAAGAGAAGGCCAATCATTTTGAAAGCGTAGCCATCCAATTCTTGGGAATCGATCATCCCCGAGAAATATTATACGAACGAATCAATCAGCGGGTAGACGCCATGGTTGAAGCGGGATTGGTTGACGAAGCCCTTGGATTATACCCTTTGAGAAAGCTGAAAGCACTACAAACGGTGGGTTACACTGAATTATTTGAACATTTTCAGGGCGATATTTCTTTGGAGATGGCCTTGGATAAGATCAAACAGCATACGAGAAACTATGCGAAACGACAAATAACCTATTTCAACAATCGGTTTTCAACGACATGGATTTCGCCTGACGGATGGGCCGAATTCGTGCGTAAATTTGCTACATCATCATGACACAAGATATTATCGTCAGTTTGGTTGCCCTAACCGTTTTGGAAATTGTATTGGGGATAGACAACATCATTTTTATCTCGATATTGGCCAACAAAGCCCCGGGCAGCAAGCAAAAGCAGGCACGTCATTACGGATTGTTGTTGGGTATGGTGATCCGCATTATCATGTTGATGGGAATTAACTGGGTGCAACGCCAAGAAGCCGATTTATTCCATGTTATGAACCAAGGAATTTCAGGCAAAGACTTGCTGGTAATCTTAGGTGGATTGTTTTTGTTGTATCAGAGTGTGCGTGAAATCCACCTCAAAATGAAAGGCCACGAAGAAGAAATCAAAGAACGCACAGATGCCAAAGGGTGGACGGGCATTTTGATGCAAATGGCATTAATTAATATAGTATTCAGCTTGGATTCCGTCATCACTGCTGTGGGCATGGCCAACGAAGTTTGGGTCATGATTGTTGCAGTCATCATTTCGATGTTTGTGATGTTGTGGGCCAGCGAACCCACTGCGAATTTCGTCAACGACAACCCAAGTATTAAAATATTGGCCTTGGCTTTTTTGGTATTGATTGGTGTGAGTTTGTTGGGCGAGGGGCTTGGTCAACACATCGAAAAAGGATACATCTACTTTGCGATGGCTTTCTCCCTTGTCATCGAATTGATCAATATGCGCTTGGATAAGCAGCGCAAACACTAAGCGAACGCGTTAGTCCTCAAACCTATACATCGGATCGATTTCGGCGCCGGGAGCATCTGTTTTAACATCAGAAAACATATTTTTATTCATTTTGAATAATTATTTACTTTTTGATAACTGTTTTGTAATTATATAGAAGAAGTTTCCTCATAAAAAATAACCTCGCCAGTTGATAATTCGTGCATACCGCCAATAATACCAATTTCTCCATTGCTTATCATTTGCGAAAGAATAGTGCTGCGCTCCATAATGGCATTCACGGTTCTTTTTACATTAATGGCTGATACATTTTCTAAAAAAATACCATTTTTTGAAGAACGGTTTTCGGTGGTTTCTGTTTCATCGTCTACTGCCGGTCTTATTTTAGAAAGTAGGGCAGTTAAATTTCCCATTTCAGCATGGTCGCAGGCTCCTTTAACAGCACCGCATTTGCTATGGCCTAACACAACAATTATTTTAGCCCCTGCCAATTTGCAGGCAAACTCCATACTGCCGAGAATATCT
>VGFS01000066.1 GCA_016868785.1 Bacteroidota bacterium | reverse complement strand
GTGCGGGCTATGTTTATTTTGTGTTAAAATCTGTCCGAATACCCGCCTTGCGTTTTGAAAAAGGCAACAAACCCAAAGATTCGAAAAAATCGCTCAAGAAAAACGGTCCCTCCGAAGCCGAAGTCAACGCCATCCTCGATAAAATATCACAGGTGGGCTATAACAACCTCAGCGTCAAGGAAAAGGAGACCTTGTTTAAGGCCAGCAAAACCGACTAACATGAAACTGCTCAACCTCATCGCCTTTCCCGCCACCGTGGTCCTGGGTATTTTGTTGGTGTTATCCAGTTTTGCCCCCAATATTTCGCCGGCCACCAACTCGTGGATCCCGCTGTTGGGATTGGGATTTCCGGTGTTGTTTTTGCTGATGACCCTGGCCCTGGTGTATTGGCTCATTCAGCGCAAATGGCGCAGCCTGTTTGCATTGTCTTGTTTGCTGTTGAACTTAGGACCGGCCAGTTTGTACGTGCAATGGAACGACCAAGCCGAAGACCAAAAACCCGACGCCATCCCAACAGACACATCCCATGTGCCTCCCTCCAGCACGGTACAAACGTTGAAAGTGGTTACCTACAACGCTCAATTGTTTGGTTTGTATCAGGATGAGTCATCCGTGGGTATTGTGAATACTGAATACATGCCGGCGATGGATTCATTTTTACGGGTACTAAAAGCGGAACAACCCGATATCTTGTGCTTGCAGGAAGTATATGCGAAAGCGGGCGGATTGAAAGCGCTCGCCCGATTTTTGAAAGCTGAGGGTGGATTTGACTATTCTCAATCGTATACATTGTCGAACCAACGACCCTATGGGATGATTGTTTTGAGCAAATTTCGCATCAAACGTTGGCAGCCACTTTCACTGGGACCCAATACCGGCAACATGTCCATGTGGGTGGATGTTGAAATCCCCAGCCCGGATGAACAGCATCGAAATGCGAGAATCCGAATCTATAATTTGCATTTGCAATCGTTTCGCTTTGCCAAAGAAGACTATGCTGTGGTGAAACAGCAAACCACCCAGGCACAAATAGATGTGGAAGGCAGCAAGAACATCATCACCCGACTTCGTATGGGCTACCAACGCCGGGCGGAACAGGTAGATTTGGTGAAAGAGAGCATGATCGCCTGCGATTACCCCAAATTGGTCTGTGGGGATTTCAATGATATACCGGTCAGCTATACGTACCGACAATTGAGCGCAGGGATGAAAGACGCTTTTTGCGAAGCCGGTAAGGGTTTGGAAACCACGTACAAGGGGTCGATGCCCAGTTTCCGGATTGATTACTTGCTGTTCGACAATCCCATGCGGGCCATTCGATATCACAGCAGGAACGACGTACCCTCCGACCACAAATTATTGGTTACTGAACTCCAAATGGGTGATTTGTTTAGGCCTTACTGAGCTTGAACGTCTACCAAGGAAATTCCACCTTTGATATATTTATTAGGGCGATGCGGTACAGCGTGCAATATCTTTGTATCCTTAGTATATTTGCAGAAAATAACTTATGCCGTATTTCTTTACTTCAGAATCCGTGTCGGAAGGACACCCAGACAAAGTTGCAGACCAGATTTCAGATGCCTTGATTGATCATTTTTTGGCTTACGACCCAAACAGTAAGGTGGCTTGTGAGACTTTGGTTACTACCGGACAGGTGGTTTTGGCTGGAGAAGTAAAGTCTGAATCGTATTTGGATGTACAAAAAATTGCGCGCGACGTGATTGCCAAAATTGGCTACACCAAAAGCGAATACATGTTCGACGCCAACAGCTGCGGCATTTTGAGCGCCATCCACGAACAAAGCCCCGACATCAACCAGGGCGTAGAGCGCAAAAACCCTGAAGACCAGGGTGCCGGTGACCAAGGGATGATGTTTGGTTACGCCAACAACGAAACCGACAACTACATGCCTTTGCCCCTGATGTTGGCCCATCTCTTGTTGGAGGAGTTGGCCGCCATGCGCCGCGAGTGCAAAGAGATCCCTTATTTGCGTCCGGATGCCAAGAGCCAAGTGACCATCCAATATTCTGATGACCACAAGCCCTTGAACATTGATACCATTGTGATCTCTACCCAGCACGATGATTTCGCCGAAGACGAAGCCATGTTGCAAAAGATCTACGACGACATCGTGAATTTGTTGGTGCCCCGGGTGAAAGCCCAATTGCCGGCCCACATTCAGGCCTTGTTTGGTTCTGAGATTAAATACCACATCAACCCCACCGGCAAGTTTGTGATTGGCGGCCCACACGGGGATACTGGGTTAACTGGACGTAAAATCATTGTAGATACTTACGGCGGACGTGGTGCTCATGGTGGGGGAGCGTTCTCAGGCAAAGACCCCAGCAAGGTAGACCGTTCAGCGGCCTATGCCACCCGCCACATTGCCAAAAACTTGGTGGCCGCGGGTGTGTGTGACCAAGCTTTGGTTCAGGTAAGTTATGCCATTGGTGTGGCTGAACCCGTGGGTTTATTTGTAGACACGTACAACACGGCCAAGGTGAACCTGACGGACGGCGAGATTGCGGCCAAGATTTTGGCCATGCCCGAATTCAGTTTGCGTCCATACCATATTGAACAGCGCTTCCAGTTGCGCACGCCCATTTATTTGGAAACGGCGGCTTACGGACATATGGGCCGTGAGTGCAAAACGGTGGAGAAAACCTTCAACGCCGGCAAAGCCAACCAAAAAACCGTGAAAGTAAAATTGTTCCCTTGGGAAGAAACCAACGCGGTTGCGGCGGTGAAAGCCCAATTCGGATTGTAAGAAACATTCATACCCAATACCATGTGTGGAATCGTTGCCTATATCGGAGAAAAGCAGGCCTATGACATTGTGATCAAAGGCCTCAAGCGTTTGGAATACCGTGGTTACGACAGTGCCGGTGTGGCCCTGTTGAACGGCGACATGCGCATTTACAAGAAAAAGGGCAAGGTTGCCAACTTGGAGGAGGAAGCCCAGGGCAAGGACGTGTCTGGCGGCATGGGCATGGGACATACCCGTTGGGCCACGCATGGCGAACCCAACGACCGAAATTCCCACCCACACTTAAGCGAGAGCGGTGAGCTGGCCATCATTCACAACGGGATCATAGAGAATTATGCCACGCTGAAAGCGGGCATGGAAAAGAAAGGTCATACGTTTCATTCCGACACCGATACCGAGGTGTTGGCCCACTTGATTGAAGATTTGATGAAGAACACGGGTTTGTCCTTGGCCGATGCCGTGCGATCGGCGTTGAAGCAGGTGGTGGGGGCTTATGCAATTGTGATTCTGAGCAAAAACCACCCCGAGCATTTGATTGCAGCCCGCAAGGGAAGTCCATTGGTGGTGGGTTTGGGCCATGAAAGTGGAGAATTTTTCTTCGCCTCGGATGCCACCCCCATTGTGGAGTATACCAACAAAGTGATTTACCTCAAAGACGGCGAGATCGCCATTGTGGAGAACAAGGAGTTGTTGGTCAAGAGCATCGACAATGTGGTTCAAGTCCCTTATGTTCAGGAATTGGAGTTGAGTTTGGAACAGCTGGAAAAAGGCGGATATCCTCATTTCATGCTAAAGGAGATTTACGAGCAGCCAAGGTCTGTCCGTGACAGTTTTAGGGGCCGTTTTGATGTAAACACTAGAGAAATCCACATGCGCAGCATGGAGGATTATCAGCAGCGTTTGAAAGAGATCAAGCGCTTGATTTTGATTGGTTGTGGAACGAGTTGGCACGCAGGATTAGTGGGAGAGTATTTGTTCGAGGATTTGGCGCGGGTACCCGTGGAGGTGGAATATGCCTCGGAATTCCGATACCGCAATCCGGTGTTGTATGCCGATGATTTGGTGATGGCGATTTCCCAGAGCGGTGAAACCGCCGATTCGTTGGCGGCCATGGATTTGGCCAAACGCAAAGGGGCCGCAGTTTTTGGGGTGTGCAACGTGGTGGGATCCAGCATTCCGCGATTGAGCGATGCCGGGGCCTATACCCATGCCGGACCGGAAATTGGGGTGGCAAGCACCAAGGCCTTCACGGCCCAGGTGACGGTGCTGGCGCTGATGGCGGTGGGCATGGCTAAGCTCAGGGGCACCATGAATCCGGTGGCCATCAAATCCTTCTTTGAAGAATTGGAGGGCATTCCCGAGAAAATCGAAAAAGCCTTGTTGTTGAACGAGCAAATGATTACTTTGGCGGCACAATACAAAGACGCCCGCAATTTCTTGTATTTGGGTCGGGGATACAATTTCCCCGTGGCTTTGGAAGGGGCGTTGAAATTGAAAGAGATCAGTTACATCCATGCCGAGGGCTACCCGGCGGCGGAGATGAAACACGGGCCCATTGCCTTGATCGACGAGGAAATGCCCGTGGTGGTGATTGCCACCAATTCCGAGCATTACGAGAAGGTGGTGAGCAACATCCAAGAGGTGAAGGCCCGAAAGGGCAAGGTCATCGCGCTTGTGAGCGAGGGGAACAACGGGTTGAACGACATGGTGGATCATGTGATCCAGGTGCCTGAAACCATTGAGCCATTGAGCCCCTTGGTGAACACCGTGCCTTTGCAGTTGTTGAGTTACCACATTGCTGTGGTGCGCGGTTGCAATGTGGATCAGCCCCGCAATTTGGCCAAATCGGTCACGGTTGAGTAATCC
>VGFS01000065.1 GCA_016868785.1 Bacteroidota bacterium | reverse complement strand
CATGACATTCACATCGCGCCTACGGAATTGACTATCTACCAAGGGTTCAAGCCATCGAACATAGGTTTTGATGGGTGCGGATTTTCTGCGGTTATTGCTCTTCTTGTGTGATTTGTACGATTTGTGCGGTTTGTGGTTTTTGCGCGATTTGTGTTTTTCAACGTTGATACGAATCAGTCGAAACCTACGCACCCCGTGGTGGTATTCTTGTTCGAAGCCAGGGCCATTATCAGGTCCCATGGGATTGTATAAGCCATCGAACCGATGTCCGCCCACCAAATAGAAAGCGCTCTCAGGCAAAGTGGGATCATTGAGGAAGAACATGGCGCCGCCGGTGAGGGCAAACTGAGGATCGGTCCATTGTTGGAAGGCAGAAGCGGGGGGATTGGGCTGAAAATGTCGGGGGATTGATTGTGTTTTGTTCGATTTTAGGGCCGTTTGTTGTAGGAATGCATCCTGCAAGAGCGATAGATTTACTTGGGTTAAATAAGGAAACGTTCGATGGGCTTTGGGGTCGGTGAATTTCGATGGCGGGGCAAACAGGGTAAGATCTGTTTTACAGGGCAGTCCGTAGCCACCCAACAGGTAGAGGAAATCACCTTCTTGGTGGAACAGCATGTTGGTAGAAGCCAATTGCGATTGCAGTGAGGGGGCCAGGAGGCTGATCGACAGTGAATCAATGGTTCGCGATTCAGGGTCAACACACCAGATGTAGCGATTGGCGTGGGCGGAATCGAAGGCCCGGAACGGCTGCCTTCGATGGAGCCCGTCGCGGCGGCCACCAAACAAATACCATTTTCCTTGGAACTGGGCCGCCGCAAAAGAGTGTAATGGCGGCATATTGGGGAATTCAATGGGCTGAACGTGTACCGAAAACGGGCTGTATTGGGCGTGAACCGGAAAAGTCCACAACAACATCAACAAACCCATTTGGGCCGTAAATCGCATTCCACGTGATACCCATCGCATAATCACAAAGGTAGGGCTGCCCATGAAAATTCTGGGCGACTTTGGTCATCAACGCCTCAAAGTTTGTCGTAAATTCGCCGCATGGCAACTGCAAGCACCAAATACCTAGGACAATTGCGCTGTAGCAATGTTCATTTGCAAAGTGGGACAGAAATTTTCACGGATGCACCCACCGACAACAAAGGCATGGGATCGGCGTTCTCTCCTACCGATTTGTGTGCGCTGAGTTTGACCACTTGCATCATCACCACCATCGGTATTTATGCGCAAACCAAAGGATTTGAAATCACTGAAATCACCGCTGAAACCACCAAGCACATGGCTTCCGACCCCCGCAGAATTTCAAAAATCAGCAGCCATATTCAGATCCAATTGCCCGCCGGCTTGCCCGACAACATCCAAGAAATCCTCATCCGAGTGGCCAATACTTGTCCCGTTGCCCGCAGCCTCCACCCGGAAATCGAAAAAGACCTACAAATCACCTTCTCGGTCCAAGCCTAGGTCCAAGAATTCTTGATCTGCCAATTTCGCTCCCACGAAAATTTGTGCAGCAAACTTTTGACTGATGGTGATGCTTTTACCGTCGATGACAATTTCGATGAGGGCATCATACGGCTGAATGCCTTTTACCCAGATGTCCATTCCCAAGCGCAGCCCCACCTCATCCACATACTGTAAAAAAGAGGCAGAATTATCGCCAACCCCAACCATTACCGCGGTTTGTGATACACCCAACATCGACAAAGTTCGTTTGGGCCGCGCATGAAACACCCCGTCTTTCGATGGAATCAAATCTCCGTGCGGATCAATCTTTGGAAACCCCAAAAATGCATCCAAGCGATCGATCAACTCTACCGATTGCACGTGCTCTAACTGCTCCGCGATTTCGTGCACTTGATGCCATGAGAACCCCAAATTCCTGCACAAAAAGGTTTCCCATAATCGATGCTTTCTAATTACATCAATGGCCAAACTACGCGCATTGTCTGTTAAAGAGATTTTGCCATATTTTTCATAACTCACCAATGCTTTGTCGCGCAGTCGCTTCAACATATCCGTGACCGTGGCCGGCTTCACCCCCAAATGCAACGCCAGTTCATTGGTACCAACGGCAGGTATCGCCGATTCTTCTGTCAACTTCAACAGGGCTTTTAGATAATTTTCCTCGGTTTGGGTTAGGGTTGTCGTATACACGGTCCTACAAAACTTGGTTTCATTTTTTGCAAATCCTAATTTTTGGGTTGGCAATTTTCCGATGCACATTGTTTGTATAATCTAACTTTATTTATTTTGCCTACATAAAAACTTCTGAAATCATGTATCGACACCGGTTCTTCCTACTTCTCGCCAGCGCAATTATACCTTTTTGTCATGCACAAAAAAACGAGGCTGCACAAACACTTCTCCCCGACAGTAGACAGATGGATGCGATCATCATCACCGGATCACTAAAACCAGAACACAAAGAGAGAAGTGCCATTGTTGTAGACACCTACACCCCATCCTTTTTCCGAAAAACCCCATCCGCAAGTTTGTTCGAAGCCCTGCAATTGGCGCAAGGAGTAAGGCCTCAAGTGAACTGCAACATCTGCAATACGGGCGATATTCAAATCAACGGACTCGAAGGACCTTATACGCTGATTTTGATTGACGGCATGCCCTTGGTCAGTGGGCTTTCATCCGTCTACGGCCTCACCGGCATTCCCACCGCTTTGATAGAACGCATTGAGATCGTAAAAGGTCCGACATCAGCCTTGTATGGCAGTGAGGCGGTGGGTGGACTGATTCAGGTTGTGACAAAAAAAGCCGCTTCTGCCCCATCCTTTGGGTTTGATCAATTTGTAAGCGACAAGGGTGAGATCAACACCGACTTAGGCTTTAAACGCCTTTGGCGAAAACGGTTATTCATGTACACGGGCATTCATCATTTTTATTTTCAGCATCGGCTCGACAACAATCTCGATCAATTCACGGATGTGGCCTTGCAGCATCGCCTATCGGTATTTCAAAAATGGCAATTCCAAAGAAAATCGAACCGAAACTTACAGTGGGCCGCGCGATTTTTCACAGAAGACCGCTGGGGCGGCGATATACAATGGTCGCCCAGAGACCGCGGTGGACAGGTGCGTTATGGCGAGAGCATTTACACCCATCGGTTAGAACTTTTTGGCCAATACCAATTGCCCGTAAACACGCCCGTACATTTGTCGGTATCGGCATCCGGGCACAACCAAAACAGCTACTATGGAACCACCCCTTTCATGGCTCAGCAGCGCATATTGTTCGGTCAAATCACCGCCCACCCTACCCCAAAATCCACGGACCTCTTGCTGGGCATTTCATGGCGATACACGTACTACGCAGACAACACCAAAGTTGCGCAGCCGATGGCCATTCATAACCCCGATGCTTCGCGGTGGTCGCGCATTTTCTCCAACCCCCGCAACCTGCCTGGACTTTTTGCTCAGTGGGAACGATCTTTCCCCGGTGGTTGTAGGTCGCTCTTTGGAATTCGCCTCGATCATCATGCCCAGCATGGCAAAATCCTCACGCCTAGATTGGCCTTCAAGCACAAATTGGGGGCTTACACGGTTCGATGGAACATGGGGACAGGATTTCGGGTGGTGAATGTATTTACCGAAGACCATGCAGCACTCACAGGCGCCAGAAACATCGTGATCGACCAACACCTTCAACCGGAGAAATCAATCAATTACAATATCCAATTGCAGCGACATAACCAAAGCATCAAGCGGATTACCTTGGGCCGCGAATTTTCCATCTTTTACACCCACTTTCAGAATCGCATCGTACCCAACTACAACATCAATCCCAACGAAATCCACTACAGCAATCTCTTGGGTTACGGATACTGTAGGGGTGTTTCGGGCAAGTTGGACTTACAACTCCCGAACATTTCCATTTCTGCCAGTCTCACTTGGTTGAACACGGCGCTCGTAGAACATGGAGAAATTTCGGTGCCGTTGTTGACAGAAAAATGCAATGCCCAAGGCACAGTGGCATGGAAAATACCCCATACTTTTTGGCTGATGGATTACACCGTTTCTGTTTGCAGTCCGATGGCCCTACCCCTATTAGGTCCACTCGACCCTAGACCCCCATTTTCTCCCTGGTGGGCAATTCACAATCTACAGTGGACGTGGGGAAAAGAAACCAAACATCAAGTGTATTTCGGGGTAAAAAACCTATTCAATTTCACCCCCAACCGCGGAACGCCATTTTTGATTGCTCGCAGTGGGGATCCGTTCGACAAGCGAGTGGTGTTTGATGTCCAGGGCAATCCGCAAGCCACGGCAGACAATCCCTATGCGCTCACTTTTGACCCGAGCTATGTTTACGCACCCAACCAAGGTCGGCGCATTTATTTTGGACTTCGGTTCAAAATTGAATGATCACGCAGGCATTGTTTCAACGCATCAACAAGATCACATTTGTTGAATTCATAATCAGGCAACAAGGACATCAATTGCGAAAACACCGTTTTTCCCAGGTTCATAAACTAGTCTATGAACAATTTTTGGGAAATTCAAATCGAAAAAACTTATTTTCGCTGTCAAGGGCTATTTTTATTGGGCGCTACGAGGATTGAAAAAAAGTTAACGGGACACTACTGAAATCAAATATATTACAACATGAAACGAGGTATCCTATCATCAGCATTGATTCTTTTAACATACACTACGTTATTGGGCCAAACTACAACCAGTACATATTATTATGCTCACAGCTTGATATGGCATAAAAAGGAAACCAATAGTCAGGCAAACATTCCATTTTGGTTAGCAGAATTGGAAAAAGCCGCTGGGGAT
>VGFS01000064.1 GCA_016868785.1 Bacteroidota bacterium | reverse complement strand
CCCATTCTTACAAAATACGGTAGGGTTGAGGGGCACATCATTGCTGGCCAGTTGCAACATTCCGGATTTACCAATCCATTATTTATGACTTGGGGTACTTGGCCACCCCAAGCACCCGATGTGGTACCGGATCCCACGGCCCCCAAATACCATTCCTATTTTACGGGGATGAATTTTGTGTTTCAGCCGAAATGGTTGCCGGGCTTGTTCCTGGGGGCGATGCGCATTTCTCAAGTAGAAGGGGTGCCCACCAGTGAAAAGGATTACATCACCGCGTCCATTTTGGGTCGTGAGATTGGTCAAGGCGGCACGTCCATTTCGCTAAACCGAAACCAGGTCGTGGGGGTGAGTACCCGTTATTTGATGAAAGAATCCCACGCCGAATTGTATGCCGAAATTGGTCGGGAAGACTGGTGGGGTGACTTCGAGGATTTGATGACGAGGCCCTTCTATTCCACCGTTTGGATGATGGGATTCAAAAAATTGCAATGGGTGGCCAAGGACCAATCTTGGTTGGAGTTCTTATTCGAGGGAACGCATATCAAAGGCAGTCTGGATAATTTTATTCAGAAAGATATTGGGGTGTATCACAGTTTCTACATGCATGGGAACGGTGTGGGTTGGACTAACCAAGGGCAGGTGATGGGGGCTGGAATTGGGCCAGGTAGCAACATGTTTACGTTGGGGGTAAGCAAGATCAAGGAAATGCGACAGACCGGTTTGTTTTTTGAGCATGTCTTGCACAACGATGATTTGTTTCACGGCAGAATGCCATTTTTAAGTTATGGAGGCACCAATCCGTTGTGGAAAGATTACTCCAAGCGCTGGGTGGATTGGGGTTTCAAGCTGCATCACCACCAACCCTACTTCAAACGCAATTTAACGGTGGGTTACACCCTACATTTGATGCGCACCTACAATTTCAATTGGGTGTATGATCCGGATGGTGTTTTGGGTACCTTCCGTTTTCCGGGCATCAATGTTTGGTCAATCAATACCGAAATCTCCGCCGTATATTTCTTTTAGTGCTTTATTATTGGTGTATTTCTTCGAAATAGACCAGCAGTTGTTCGGCAATGGTGTGCCAGTTAAACCGCTGTCTGATGGTATGGCCCGCAGCTTCTGCCAGCATTTTTGCTTTTTCTGGTTCTGAGAGCAAGTATAGTATGCGGTTTCTCAAGGATTCTGTGGTGTCCTCGCACCAAATGCCTTCGCCGTGGATGAGTCCTATGCCATGAAATCCAATGGGCGTGCAAACAACCGGGATATTCATGCTTAGGGCTTCCAATACTTTGTTCTGGGTTCCTGCGCCGAACCTCAAGGGGGCTACTACAATCGTTGCCGTGGCATAGGCATCTGCCAAATTGGGTATAAAACCCGTAACGGCAATGCCTGGCCTGTTGGCCAAAGCCAACACTTGCGGAATGGGCTTTTGTCCGGCAATCTCAAACACAACGGCTGGGTAGAGGGCTTGGATGCTGGGGAAGATTTCGTCGGCGAAGTATTGAACCGCGTCTACGTTGGGGGCATATTCCATGTTTCCTGTAAACAGGAGTTTGGGACTCGCTGGTCTTTCTTGTTTGCGGGGCGCGTAGGTGATTGTATCTACGCCATTTTCTAAAATACCTACCTGAGTTTGGGGGTGTAAGGTTTGTATGTGCTGTCCGTCCTCGGCACTGCAGCAGAGTACTTTGGGGAACAATGGCAATATTTGGTGTTCATACCGTTTGAGTCGCTTCGTTTCTGAACGCAAGGCAAGCTTGGTCCATGGCGTACCCGTGTGGTTGGCCCGCCGCTCATAATACATGGAAATGGCATCGGGCAAATCCAAGAGGGTAATGGGTCTGTATCCTTTGGGGATCTGCTGGGCCATGCGCAGGTGTTGCACATGTATGCCATCGGGTTGTAGTTGATCGAGGGTTTTCTGCAGGATTTGTCGGAACTTTTTGGAACGAAAGTACCCCACTTGGAATGGGGTGGATGGAAGGAAAACAGTGAGTGCAGTATTCAATAAACAGCGCCACTTGGGCAATGGAATCAGGGTTACCGAGGTAAAAACGGTCTTAAGATCCGATTCGTAGGTGCGTTCTTTTTCCGTTTCATAAAAGGTAATGAGGTGCAATTCATGTTCGGGTGCCAAACAACGGGCCAAGTTGAAAATTTTCAATTTATCGCCCCGAAATGGCGGGTAGGGTATGCGGTTGGCGACAAAAACCAATTTCATGGTTCAAAGGTCGGGGATCGCCGTGAAATTCCCTTTTAACTGCCGTGAATCCGTATAAAATTTCTGTGAAACGCCATAAATGACTGATTTCGAGCCACTTGTGCAACTGCAAATTCTTTTGTGTATCCATTGTCGAGGAAAACCTCAAAAAAAGGGAAAGTCTGGGGGTATGATGTGTTGTTCAACAATGCAGAAACGGACTGGCAGAAAAAGCGTTTGTACATGGATCAATTGGCGCAGGCCGTATCCGTCACAGACAATGCGATGGAAACAGCCATGCATTGATTGAGCAAATTACCAATCTTTGGATTTGGGCTTGAAGGCTTGAATCCATGCTTCGGGCAACAGGGCGCGAAGGGTGTTTTTGAATTTATTTTTGGTTCTTAACCCCACAAAAGCGCCGTGTTCTTCTGGATGTGTTTTGCGTTCCACGAAGAGGGTAGAGTGGCTGTTTTGTTGAATTTGCATTTCATGTTGGGGTCTGCCGTTGCTGTAATAATAGAGAGCAAATGATTTTCGGCTCATTTCTTCCGGACAGTTCAGTGGATCTGGATGGCCGTGGTAGGAAATGTGGTTGGTAGAAAACAGGGCCAGGGTGTTGAATTTGGGTGCAATTTTCTTGACACAGTGGTCCATGGTTTGGTTCCACAATTCAAAATGGCCGCCGTAGGATTCCTCCCAATCTTTGTTTAGATAGACCAATACATTCAGTCTCCGGTCTAAGCCCAGTTTCGGATGTTTGTTGAAATCCACGTGAATTTTAAGCAATCCGCCTCGTTTGATTTCATGCTGTCCACCACCGATGTAATAGGGATCCCCAATTAAAATTTCTTCAATGCCGGTAAGTTTCTGCAAGAATTGAAGGAATGGTTCCGAGTTAAGAAAGTGCATGAATTCTCGGGTGACCACCCCAAAATCCTGCTCACCCCTACCGGCAAATTTCTTTTCAAAGGCGTTTTGGTATTGGATGGTATTTCGCTGGGCTAAGTCAGGGAATTCGGCCAATACTTGATTGAGGTAATCTTCTTGAAAAAAGTTCTCGAAGGCAATGTTGGGGAAAGGCTCTCCTTGTTGGTAAGTGGTATGGTGTTGTTCAGCGAGCTGAATCAATGTGTCTGCACCGCCTGGGATGATTTTATCGATCATGATCAGGACGTTTTGTTACAGATTACTGGGCGCTCAAACTGAACTCACAACAACGGTTGAGCGCACGTTCTTCTTCGGTTTCGCCTTTGGCTTTGGTTTCGCCATAAGCCACAACTTTGATTCGGTTGGCTGGGATGCCTTGAGAAACCAAGTAAGTTTTTACGTTCTTGGCGCGGTTAGCTGACAAGGTTAGGTTATAACTCTCAGAACCCAATACATCTGCGTTTCCATATACGGTTGCTTTGCATTTGGGGTTTGACTTCATATAAGCAACCAACGCTTCGAGGTTCTCTTTGTTGGAGTCGCTCAGTTCTGCTTGGTTGAAAGGATAATAAGTGGTGCTTTGTTTGGCCAAGGCGGTCAAATCTACTTCGGGCTTGGTTTCTACGTTTGGTGTTACCACAGGTTCAACCACTTCGGGTTTGGTTTCCACGTACACGGGTTGTTCAACCACAGTGTCAATCACGGCTGGTTGCTCAACTTTTTCAGGCTTGGTTTCCACGATCACGGGTTGTTCAACCACTGTGTCAATGACGGCAGGCTGCTCAACTTTTTCAGGCTTGGTTTCCACAATCACAGGTACGTCATACACAGGAATGCTCTTCAACGGTGCGTTGCCCAATTTCTTGCGATTCATGGGTATTACGTAGCCGATGGTGGCGGTTGGTCCTACCCAGGTAGAATAACAAATGTCAACAGAAACGGGGTATTGTGGAATTTTGTAGGTGATACCGATCTCTTTGCGCAAACGTCCAAATTGGAGGTTGTTGTAATAATATTGTCCGCCTCTCAATATACCGCTTTGCAAAATGCCTTTGCGGAAAACGCCCATACCGCCATGAACTGAGAAGCTTTTGTTTACAGAGTAATTCAAGCCCAACAAGTCACGGAAATAAAAAGAAGTACCGTCTTCTTGGAATTGAATGCCACCGCGGTATTCCAAGATGTAATAAACACCTACACGGTTTTTGATGAACAAATTGCGGGTACCCAATTGAAGGCGGGCCGCACTGAATTTTTCTTGATGGCGAAAAACCATGCCCAATCCGGGTTCCCAAGAAGCTACATTCCAACTGGGTTGGGAAGCAGATTGTGCCGTTACATCACCCACAGTGAGTGATAGGAAAGCGCACATCAGGACAAGCAAAAATTTCTTCATGTTCAATAAATAGACTCAAATATACGATGAAATTGCAGATACCCACAAAAAACGTAGGTTATGCTTCGGTAAATTTGGTGAATGAACCGTTTTCGGCCTTGGATTAGTCATCCGTGATGGCTTGGTGAACGGTCATGCCGGTGGTCGCTAGCGGAATTCTCCAGCCAAAGTTGCCTGTGAATCCGATGCTCAACGAGTATCCCGCAGAGATTTGCAGGGGTATATCGTTGGGGTGGTAGGTAACGCCAATTTCTTTGCGCAAACCAATGGGTTTGATAATATAGGGGATGCCGCCACCCTTGCCTTGAAACTGACCATTGATTATGCCATCCATGAACATACCCACCCCACCATACACAGAAAAATT
>VGFS01000063.1 GCA_016868785.1 Bacteroidota bacterium | reverse complement strand
CCGCGCTGCGCGCGGCCTCAACCCAATATACCATCATCGGCGAAATGGTGGACCTCAATTCACTCCCCGCCGGGAAACTCATTATCGTCGAATAAATTGTCGTCCTAAAAGAGAAAACATCGCCCAGGGAAGTACCAAGCGATGTTCTGAAGTTATTCGGTTTAGTTAAATCGACCTGTTGGGGTCTGAGGAATTACGCCCGGTAAAGTACCGATTTGGTGGCGTCGATGATCTTCTTTACGCTGGGTAAGAAGGCCTCCACAAATGTGGGCGCGTAAGGCAGGGGGGTGTCTTGGGTGGTGACACGGTGAATGGGTGCATCCAAGTAATCGAAGGCGCGACGTTGAACGATGTGACTCACCTCAGAGCTGATGCTCGCCAGCGGCCAAGCTTCTTCAACGATCACCAAACGGTTGGTTTTCTTCACGCTTTCGATGATGGTGTCGTAATCGATCGGACGTACTGTGCGCAAATCGATCAATTCGGCGTTGATGCCCTCTTTGGTCAATTCAGCTACGGCATCGTGGCAACGCAACATCATTTTGCCGAAGCTTACGATGGTCACGTCGGTACCGGGGGTAACCACATCGGCTTTACCTATGGGGATCAAATATTCTTCGGAAGGAACCATCCCCTTGAACCCATACATCTGCTCACTTTCCATGAAAACAACGGGGTTGTTGTCGCGGATGGCGCTTTTCAATAAACCTTTGGCATCGGCGGGATTGCTGGGAACCACTACTTTCAAACCGGGGGTGTTGGCGTACCAGTTTTCAAACGCTTGAGAGTGCTGCTGGGCCAATTGTCCGGCGCTGCCGGTTGGACCCCGAAAGACGATCGGACAGGTATACTGACCGTTGCTCATTGAGTTGATCTTGGCGGCGGAGTTGATTACTTGGTCGATGGCCACCAACGAGAAGTTGAAGGTCATGAATTCGCAGATTGGACGCAAACCCTTCATGGCTGCACCCACGGCGATACCGGCAAATCCCAACTCAGCGATGGGGGTGTCGATCACGCGCTTTTCTCCAAATTCTGCCAACATTCCTTGGCTCACTTTGTAGGCACCGTTGTATTCCGCTACTTCCTCACCCAACAAAAATACGCTCTCATCTCGGCGCATTTCTTCTTGCATGGCTTCGCGCAAGGCTTCTCTGAAGGCGATTTCTCTCATGTTTTTTGCTAAAAGGACCACAAAATTACGGGTTTTCGTCGGAAAGTGCATTTGAACTTTTAATCTGATTTGGAATTTCTATTTAAACCCATATTTTCGTTCTCTTAACTTCTACAACATGAAAAACAGCTACACCCAAAAATTCGGAATTGCCGTAACAGCGCTTGCCTTGTTCATGGCTTCATGTGGATCAAACGCCACCTTCTCTAAACGCTACCACAACCGCGGTTTCAATATCGCTTGGGGTGGAGGTTCCACGGGCAATTCGGTAAAGACCAATGCGCGCGTCGACAAACACAATTCCAAACCATCAGAATTGACGGTTTTGGCAGAATCAGGAAAAACGGCTTCGGTGGATGTCCCATTTGCAGTGGAAACGAGCCAAATCGAAACGAATCAAATTTTAATTGCAGCATCAAATCCAAAGGTTTCAAATTGTGCAGTAAAAAAGGCGTCAACTGTATCATTATCGAAAAAGGAGATCACCAATGAAAGAGCCAAGTTGAGTCAGTTGAGAAAATCAAACTCAATGAAAAAGGTGAGTTCGAAATTAAGTGGTAGTGAACCTGGGGGGCCTATTTATGGTATTTTGTCTTTGGTTTTCGGTATTCTGGGTTGGGTTACATTGCCATTACTATTTGGATTGGCAGCCATTGTTCTTGGTATTATTGGATTGCGCAAAGAAATGAATGGCTTAGCTATTGCGGGGTTGATTTTGGGTTCGCTGCTATTAATCATTATGGTATTGGTTGTAGCAGTTTTGTTGGCCTTGTAATATATTCATGAAGGGTTAAATGCGGTGGATGGTTTCGCCGCATTTAATCAATTCAACCGTCGGCCTAGTACACCGTCGATGAGGGCAAAAAGGGGTCTCGGACCCAGTTTTCTCCAGGCCACTTCATCGAGTTCTCCCCCGAAATTTAGGTAGTAATCGATGCGTTCGCGACGAAATTCGTCGACCACGTGGCTGCGGAAGTTCAGCATTGCAATCCAACCGTCTTCAACGTCTTGGAACCATTCCTCGTAGTATGAATCGTCGGAGGCGTGGAAGTTGAGCACATTTTCGCCGATGAGAATGAATTTGTTGATGCCTTCTTGCATGAGCAATTCCAGGACTTCGCGCTTGAGTTGCATTATGTCGTTGTAGAGGGCGTCGTTCCACTCACCCATCATTTCGATGATGGCAAAACCTTCTTGGTAGTCGGCGAACAGGATTTTGATGTAGAGGGTGTTCGACCCAAAATGATCCCATTGCGGGTGGATGTAGTAGTTGTACACGGTTTTGTCGAAGTAGAATTCGTTGTACTCACGGTTGAAAAACGGGGAGCGTTCATCGGCCGCGGCGGAGTACAGGTTAATCCAGGCGAAGTGGGGTTCGAGGTCGTGCACGGTGCAAAGATAGCGAGGGCTGTTTGTTTAATTCTTACCTTCGCGATGCGATGCGTGCGACTTTTGTCAAAAATTTGTTGTGGTTACAGCTATTAAATTGGCTGGTAAAACCACTGTGGATTTTGTGGATAGAGCGCGAGATTCAGTTGCGGATGGGCGACAGTTGGTATGGGGTTTACACCTTGCACTTTAATTTGGTGTTGCTGTTTGCGGTGTTGTTGGATGCGGGGTTAAACAGTTATATATCGCGGGAAATTGCGGCTCACGGACGGTTATCGCACCCCCGGAGGATGTTCTTTTTGCGCTTGGGACTGGGGTTGGTTTACGTGTCGTTGGTGGTGGCGGTGGCCCAGGTACAGTCGGGCATCGAGGGTGAATTTTTGCTGTATGCTTTGTTGAATCAGGTATTGGCGTCGGTGGTGCTGATGCTAAGGTCTGTGTTGCAGGGGAAGCAGCGGTTTGTATCGGACAGTTGGTTGAGTGTGGTAGACCGGGTGGTGGCGTTGGCCATTTGCACCTGGATGCTGCGGGTGTATACGCTGGCGATGTTTGCCAGCGAGGGCGGGGTGTTGATGTTTCAATTGGCGCAATTTTTTGGGTATGCGATGGCGTTGGTGTTGGGATTGGTGTTGGTGTTTTGGGGCGGTGAAAAGCCAGGGGTTGGGGTCGATATGCAGGAGCAGGCGAGGGCAGAAAAAACCCTTGTTGATTGGGGCAAAGAGGTGGTATGGTTTGGGGTGATGGCGCTGGCGATGAGTTTGTTTACGCGGATTGATGTGCAGATGATACAGCGCTTTGCGGGGTCGGTGTATTTGAATATGCCGGGTGTTGACGGGATCAAGTTGGCAGCGCAGGCGGGATATAGCGAGATTGGCATTTACGCCAAGGGGTACAGGTTGTTGGATGCGGCATTGATTTTCAGTACGCTGTTGAGCACGCAATTGTTGCCGTTGTTGAGTAAGCGATTATCGGCTGGGGAGGACAATCAACCTTTGATGGGGCTGGGGTTTCGGTTGGTGTTTATGGTTTCTGTGGGGGTGGCTTGTGGGGCTTGGTATTATGGCGATTTTTTGATGAACTGGCTGTATCACGGACAGATGCAATTGGGGTCGGTTACGAGCGCTGGTGGGGTTGAGGTTTTGCGGTCGATGACGTATTCGCCGGAGATTCTTAATGTATCGATGATATTCAAGGTTTTGATGTTCGCGTTTGTGCCTATGTCGCTGGTGCACGTTTTCGGCACGTACGTAACGGCGGCGGGTCAGATGCGCTGGTTGGCACAATTGGCTTTGGGTTGTTTGTTGGTGAATGTGGTCTTCAATTATTTGGAGATTCCGAAGGCGGGCGCATTGGCCGCCGCAGTGGGATGCCTGCTCACACAGTGGATCTTTGCGGGGGCTTGCATCTGGAAATCACACCGGTTGGGTGGATACGTGTGGCATTGGAAGCAGGCCGATTTGGTCTTTGTGACACTGGTTGGCGGGGTGTTGGCGTTTGGCCTGGTGAAGATCGGGATTGAGGCTGATGGGTTTATAGGGTTAGGCCTCGCAGGCTCGTCCTACGCCCTGGCGGTTGGCGGATATTTGTTCCACGAAGAGCTACTGGGCTGGCTTGGGAAAAAGCGGTAATCCTAAATGCCTTGTGCGTAAAGCGGGAAGCCTTTCATGAGGTCCATGACGCGGGTTTTGACCTGTTCCAACACTTCGGGGTCGTGGTGGTGGGTGAGGGCTGTATCAATGAGTTCGGCCACCAATGGCATGTGCTCAGGGGTGAGTCCGCGCGAAGTAATGGCCGGGGTGCCCAAGCGAATGCCAGAGGTAACAAACGGACTGCGGGTCTCGAATGGCACCGCGTTTTTGTTGATGGTGATGTGGCATTTTACCAGCGTGTCTTCGGCGATTTTGCCGGTCAGCGTATCGCTTTTGGTGCGGAGGTCGATCAGCATCATGTGGTTTTCTGTACCCCCTGAAATCACCGAGTAGCCTTTGCTGACCATGGCGGAAGCCAATGCCTGGGCGTTGCTCATGACTTGCTTGCAGTAGGTGCCAAATTCTTCGGTGAGGGCTTCTCCGAATGCCACGGCTTTGGCCGCGATCACGTGTTCCAATGGACCTCCCTGTGTGCCTGGAAAAACAGCCCCATCGAGAATTGCGCTCATCATTTTGATTTCGCCTTTGGGCGTGGTTAAGCCCCAAGGATTGGGAAAATCACTGCCCATCATGATGATACCACCGCGGGGACCTCGCAAGGTTTTGTGGGTGGTAGAGGTAACGATATGACAATGGGGTATTGGGTTGTTGAGGAATCCTTTGGCAATAAGACCTGAGGGGTGAGAGATGTCGGCTAGCAGCAAGGCACCCACTTCATCGGCTATTTCGCGCAAACGTGCATAATTCCAGTCGCGGCTGTAACTGCTCGCACCGCAAATGATCAGCTTGGGTTGTTCTTTTCGTGCAATATCGGCCACATTTTCCCAGTCGATGAGTCCGGTTTCTTTGGATACGCCGTAAAAGCTCGGGGTATATATTTTGCCAGAAAAATTGACTGCACTGCCATGGGTTAAATGTCCGCCATGACTCAAATCGAATCCCAAAATTTTATCGCCGGGTTTCAGCACGCCCAACATCACTGCGGCATTGGCTTGCGCGCCCGAGTGGGGTTGTACGTTGGCCCAAGCACATCCAAAGAGCCGTTTGAGTCGGTCGATGGC
>VGFS01000062.1 GCA_016868785.1 Bacteroidota bacterium | reverse complement strand
TCATAGAAAGTGAATTGTTTGGACATGAAAAAGGCAGCTTTACATCCGCCATCAAACAGCGCATCGGAAAGTTTGAACAAGCCCATGGTGGCACCCTTTTCTTAGACGAAATTGGCGACATGAGCATGGCCGCCCAAGCCAAAGTGCTTCGCGCCATACAAGAAGGTAAAATCACCCGCGTGGGGGGCGACAAAGAAATCAAAGTGGATGTTCGCATCGTGGCGGCTACCAACAAAAACCTGTTGGAGGAAATCGAAAAAGGCAACTTCCGGATGGATTTGTACCACCGACTCAGCGTGATCCTCATCCATGTACCCACCCTGAACGAGCGCACCGAGGACATTCCCTTGATTGCCAACAACTTCTTGGTTGATATTTGCAACGACAACAGCATCCCGGTAAAATCTTTTACCCCCGATGGATATCAGGCGCTGCAAGATGTGAACTGGACGGGTAATATCCGAGAGCTGCGCAACGTGGTAGAGCGTTTGGTTATCCTTTGTGGTGAAAAAATCACGGGCGAAGACGTGTACATGTTCTCAAACCCAGCACAACGTGGGGCCGACCCCTTTGGTGTGGTGGATGACTACAAAACACTGCAAGACTTCCGAGATTGGGCCGAAAAAGTATTCATCGAACGCAAATTGGTTCAAAACGGTTGGAACGTGGCCAAAACAGCCCAAGAGATTGATATTCAACGCAGCCACCTGTACAACAAAATTGAGAAGTACAGTTTAAAACGACGTTAAATCATGGGGGCGGCCCTGGGAATCGACCTAACACTCGCTGCTGATTTACTCAGCCAAGGCAAACTCGTGGCCATTCCCACCGAAACGGTTTACGGACTTGCAGCCAATGGCTTAAATCCCGACGCGGTTGCGGGCATTTTCTCTGCAAAAAATCGACCCACCTTCGACCCCCTCATTTTGCATGTGGGCAGTATCGAGCAGGCAAAATCTCTGTGTAGCGATTGGCCCAGTGCCGCAGATACCCTCGCCAAAACATTTTGGCCCGGCCCACTCACGCTGGTTCTGCCCAAAGCCGACCTCGTTCCGCCGTTGGTCACTGCCGATAACCCCACCGTGGCCGTGCGCATGCCCAACAACGCAATGACGTTGGCGCTACTCAGTAAAATACCGTTTCCGTTGGCCGCGCCCAGCGCCAATCCTTTCGGCTATGTAAGTCCCACCAACGCCCAACATGTTGCCGATCAATTGGGAGAGCGCATCGATTACATTCTCGATGGCGGAAGATGTGCCATCGGCATCGAAAGTACCATAGTTTCAGTGACAATGGACAACACCGTCACTGTGTTGCGTTTGGGCGGTTTGGACCTGGAATCAATTACCGAAGCGCTAGGGAAACCCGTGAATGAGGTGTTGAGTATGCACAGCAGTCCCCAGGCGCCTGGACAGTTAGACCAGCACTACTCACCCGGATCGACCATGATTGCGTGGAGTCCCGAAAATACCGACATCCACAATGCCCCGTGGGCCCTTCAAACTACTGAGAAAATTGGGATGATGTGGTTTTCGCAACAAAGGGCGCAACAATGGCTTTCCGCGCAAAACGTTGAGGCTGTTGAAAACACCCCTGGCGTTAAACACTATTATTTGTCGGGTGATGGAAGCGACAAAGAGGCGGCGATGAATTTGTTTGGGACTTTGAGACAGTTCGACAAAGATGGTTGCACGCGGGTATATTTTGAGTGGGCGTCAGAAAGTGGATTGGGCCGGGCGATCAATGACCGGTTAACGCGGGCTTCCGCCAAGGGTACACATTAAATTTCTTCCAAAAACGACAGGGTATTGTCGAGAGCGATCCACAATTCTTGGGTAAATACCTCCATGCCTTCGCAGGGATGTTTCATACCAAATGTGTGATCTCCTTTGGGTACTGTCATGCGGAGACTGTGAAGACAAGCTTCATACAGGGGCTCAGACAAGTCAGGTGGAACCACGGTATCGGACTCTCCGTGCACAATCAACAGCGGACGGCCCAAACTACGGGCGGCTTCAACCACATCGAATTCTTCTTCATGGGCGAGCAAATTTTCCCAAATGCTGTAATCCAAGGGCATTTGTTGTTGGGTACGGGCATTGGCTGTGTACATCGTGCGTTTCTCTTTCCAAGCGGCTTTGTTATAAGATTCGAACAGGTATTGAAATGAGGGGATGGGATTCCAGGCGATGACTTTTTCTACGTAGTCTTGACAGCGTGCTGCAAAGACAATCACATTGGCGCCACCGCGGGAATGTCCTAGCCACGAAACGCGTTCAACATTCAAATCCAGGTCTTTGCCATTCTCCCGAATCCATTTACCGAGTGCTTCAAGGTCGTTCTGTTCCTTACTCACCGTATTCACTGCAAACAGTTCAAGCGCTTGAAAGTCGTCGCTATCGCCGACGACGCCATTGTGCGAATGGTTAAAGGTGATTACGGCATATTCGCCGGTGGCAAAATACTCATGAATAAAGGGGACATGCCCCCACTGCTTAAATCCTTTGAAGCCGTGGCAGTACACCAACACAGGATGAGGTCCTTCGGTTGGGGGCAAAAACAAATCGACGGCCAGTTGGCCGTCGATTGTCTTGATCTGAAAATGATTATTGCTTTTCACAATTTGGTGCCCAGGACCGGAGTCGAACCGGTACGGGGGTGAACCCACAGGTGTTTGAGACCAGCGCGTCTACCAATTCCGCCACCTGGGCATGTATTCTTTTCAGAACGGGATGCAAAACTACCATTTTCTTCGAGAATTTCAAACATCAACCCAAGATTATTTGATAATATTTTTCGGCCATTCTACAACTTCCATAGAATGAATCTTTTGCGGTTCAATTTGAAATCGCAGGGCGGTTCTCACTTTGTGAAATCCATGAAGTCCGCAGGCTCCGGGGTTGAGAAACAGCAAGTTGTTGAATTTGGGATCTCGTTGAATTTGGAGCATGTGTGAGTGACCGCACACATAAATATCGGGCTGTGTTTTTTGCAAAATTTCTTTCGCTTGGGCGGGATATCTGCCTGGTTTTCCTCCGATGTGGGTCATGAAGATTCGAAACCCCTCTCTGTCGAACACTTGCAGTTCAGGGTATTCTACTTTTACATCCATTCCATCGATGTTTCCATAAACGCCCACAATGGGTTTGCCCAGGGCTGTAATGGCATCGTGCATTTTGGTATTGAGCCAATCGCCGGCATGCCAAATTTCATCGGCCCAAGCGGCGTGATGCAATATTCCTTCATCTACCCACCCATGATTGTCTGAAATCACCAAAATCTTCATATCGCCTTGTCAAAAATCCCCCAATTTTTCAATAAATCCAATGCAGCATGGTCGAACAGGCGCAATTAAACACAAACAGTCCTACAGAATACGGAAATTCTTTTAATGTCCATGTGAGCAAACTCAGGGACAGGGAAATGAGCGCAAAAACGAGGGTTATGAGCAACCATTGATTGATATCGGGATTCACGCGTTTCATGGCCAATTTCACGCTAGACCAAGGCGTATCCAACCAATGCGGCCAGGTAAAAACCGTATAACCGACAACTTTCTTCCGCCACGGGCTCGTAAATATGCGAATGGAATCACCATCTTCTACGTCGTAGTAGGATTTCAGATCAACCGGTATTTTTACAATCTCAAATGAGGGTTTGTCACGGTCTGCGCTTCCGTGATTCTCACCGGCAACACTGTGTGTTCGATCCCAGATTTCTTGGGCCTGATTCATGCGTACTTCCACTGATTGATACGTGAGCAGCGTATCCATTTCTTGGCTTGTTCTCATTCGGTAAGGCACTTGACATTGAACTTCGGCACATATTAGGTAATTGTCGCGATAATATTTGGCACCATTCTTACTGGTTGAGCGATAGCCTGTTTCACAATCGTGGGCCAGCACAAATCGCAAAGTCTCTTTGGGCTCCAAAAACAAATCCAACAGGGCGTACAGTGCCATAACGGCGAACAAAACACTCATGAGTTTGGCGAAAAGTCGGATTTTGAATTCCACTAGGCCAAAGTTATGGAAATTGTGTTGTTGGCGTTACGGATTTCGCTTCGCAAATAGGATTGTCACAACGACAACCAGGCGTCTGTTTCTCGGAATTTTCCGCAGGGAATGAATTAAATCTCGCGATTCACATCCCACTGTTCCAAATAATCGGCCACGCGACGTACAAACATACCACCCAGTGCACCATCCACCACGCGGTGATCGTAACTGTGCGAGAGGTACATCATATGTCGGATCGCAATCACATCCCCATATTCTGTCTCGAGCACAGCGGGCTTTTTGCGAATGGCACCCACTGCCATGATGGCTACTTGGGGTTGGTTGATTACGGGGGTTCCGAGCACGTTTCCGAAACTTCCAACGTTGGTAAGGGTGTAGGTACCCCCTTGTATTTCGTCGGGCGTTAACTTACCGATACGGGCGCGGTTGGCTAGTTCATTGACTGCACGGGTAAGGCCAAGCAGGTTCATGGTGTCGGCATTTTTGATTACCGGAACGATGAGGTTACCATTTTGCTGGGCTACGGCCATTCCCACGTTGATGTTTTTGCGTTTGATGATGTTGCTACCATCTACGCTCACGTTGATCATGGGGAAATCTTTGATGGCTTTGGCCACGGCTTCAATAAAAATGGGGGTAAAGGTGATATTTTCACCTTCGCGTTTTTTGAAAGAATCTTTCACGCGATTTCTCCAATTCACCAGGTTGGTTACATCGGCTTCAACGAAGCTGGTTACGTGGGGCGATGTATGTTTACTCATCACCATGTGGTCGGCGATGAGTTTGCGCACGCGATCCATTTCGATGACTTCGTCGCCCGGATTCAGTGAAAAACTGGTTTTCACTTCTACTTTTGCGGGTGTATTTTGTGACACAGCAGGCGCCCCGGCCGCAGGCGCGGCGGGTGCTGTGGGTGCAGCAGTCACAGCCGCAGGCTGTGACGCATTGCCACGATTGGCCACATAGGCCAAAATATCTGATTTGGTTACCCTACCCTCTTTACCAGTGCCTGGAACGGTTTCCAATTCCGACATGCTGACACCTTCGGTGCGGGCGATATTCAATACCAATGGAGAATAAAAACGAGAAACATCGGCATTGCTCAAGGGTTCAGCGGCAGGTTGAGCGGCTTGAATTTGATTTTCAATGGCAGCCACAGCGGTTTCAACGGCAACGGGTGCTTCCACCACCGGCGTTGCTACTGGCGCTGCAGTAGGGGCCGGAGCGACAGCGGAGGCCCCACCTTCGGTGTTGATCATGGCCACAGGTTCTCCAACCTTTACCACATCACCATCTTTGTACAATTGCTTAACCAAAATACCCGCCTCGGTGCTGGGAATTTCACTATCTACCTTGTCGGTGGCGATTTCCACGATGGGTTCGTCCTTTTCCACACGCTCGCCTTCGTTCTTCAACCAACGGATAATGGTAGCTTCTGCGATACTCTCGCCCATTTTGGGCATTACAACGGGTTTTTCTGCCATAAGAATTCACTGCAAAAATCGGCTTTTTTCCATTCACCGCCAAACAACCAACCCGAAACTCTCAAAAACTCGGCATCAACCTGCCCTACATCCCCTTTTCTTGCGTACTATCGCCCCCCTAGC
>VGFS01000061.1 GCA_016868785.1 Bacteroidota bacterium | reverse complement strand
GTGAACAGTTCGTTCATGAATCAGGGTGAGATATGTTTGTGTGGCAGTAGGGTATTTGTTGAGCGCTCGGTGTATGAGCAAGTGAAAAACGCCTTGGTGCAAGCGGTGGCGGAGATGAAGGTGGGTGATCCGCTCGATTCGCAGACCCGGGTGGGTGCCATCGTTTCGAAACCGCATTACGAGAAGGTCTTGGGGTATATCGAACTGGCCAAAACAGAGGGCGCAACCGTTTTATGCGGTGGGACAGCCTTGCATCCTGAGGGGTTGGAAGGGGGCTATTATATTGCTCCTACCATTTTGGAGGGGTTGAGTGCTTCGGCGCGATGCAATACCGAAGAGATTTTTGGTCCGGTCATCAGCATCATGCCCTTTGATACAGAAGAGGAGGTTTTGGCGATGGCGAATGCTACAGAATACGGTCTTGCGGCAACGGTTTGGACAGAACATTTGACGCGGGCTCATCGGGTGGCGGCCCAATTGCAGATGGGGATTGTTTGGGTGAATTGCTGGTTGCTGCGTGATTTGCGTACGCCTTTTGGTGGGGTAAAAAGCAGTGGCGTAGGCAGGGAGGGCGGCTGGGAGGCCATGCGCTTCTTTACTGAGCCCAAGAATGTTTGTATCGCATTGTAAGGTGTGACCTAGGGCGGGTTGCCTATCTTTGTGCCATGTTTGATAATACGGATCGCACAGAAATTGGTGCTTTGGGCGAGTTTGGCCTCATACAACACTTGTCGCAACGTTTCGAGAACAAGCATTCGAAAACGGTTAAGGGCATTGGCGATGATTGTGCTGTGATTGATCAGGGCGATCATTATTCGTTGGTGTCGACCGATATTTTGTTGGAAGGCGTTCATTTCGATTTGAGTTTTCATCCGTTGAAACATTTGGGATACAAAGCGATTACGGTAGCGGTTAGCGATATCTACGCGATGAATGGGATGGCAGAGCAGGTGATGGTGGGGTTGGGGCTGAGCAATCGATTTTCGTTGGAGGCGGTGGAGGAGTTGTATGCAGGCATGCAGATTGCTTGCGAACAGTATGGGGTGGATTTGGTGGGTGGAGATACCACGAGTTCTAGGAGTGGATTGGTGCTGTCGTTAACAGCGGTAGGCAGAGTGGCTAAAGACAGGGTGGTGTACCGCGGTGGTGCAAAGCCCGGTGATTTGTTGGTGGTGAGTGGTGATTTGGGGGGCGCCTACATGGGATTGCAGATTTTGGAGCGAGAAAAGCGCGTATTTATGGAAGTGCCAAACATGCAGCCCGATTTGGAACAGTACGATTATGTCGTGGGCCGACAGCTGAAAGCGGAGGCCCGCAAAGACGTGGTTGAATTGTTGAAGATTTTGGATGTTAAGCCCAGTAGCATGATGGATGTGAGCGATGGCGTTGCCTCTGAATTGTACCACATGGCCAAAGCGAACGGGTATGGTTTTCATGTGTATGAGGAAAAATTGCCCATTGATCCCCAAACCTTGGATACGGCTTTGTCGTTTGATTTGAACCCTAGCGTGGTGGCATTGAATGGCGGTGAGGATTATGAATTGCTGTTTACAGTGGCCCAAAGCGACTATGAAAAAATCAAAACAATGCCTGATTTCACCGTGATAGGGTATGTAACCGATGTAACATCGAAGAACATGTTGCTGACAAAATCGGGTAATCAATTCGAGATCAAGGCCCAAGGTTGGCCAGAATCGCAAAAAGATTAATTCTTTTGGCGTTTTTCGCCAAGGCTTTTCGTGTTAGCGTCGTATTTTTGCCGCATGTTTCGTTCGCATACTTGTGGTGAATTGCGCTTGTCGCACGTTGGTAATACTGTAACGCTGTCGGGCTGGGTTGCCCGTGTGCGTTTGTTGGGATCTATGGCGTTTGTTGATTTGCGAGATCGATATGGAATTACCCAATTGTCGTTCAACGAGGCGTACAGTGCCGACATGCTAGCCAAAGCGGGTGAGCTGGGTCGAGAGTTTGTGGTGAAAGTTACGGGTACCGTGGCTGAGCGGGAGTCCAAAAATCCGCAGATGGCCACAGGTGAAATAGAAATCATCGTATCAGATTTGGTGGTGTTGAATCAGGCCAAGACGCCGCCGTTTACCATAGAAAATGAGACCGATGGTGGGGATGACATTCGCATGCAATATCGTTATTTGGATTTGCGCAGGGATCCTGTGAGGGCGAATTTGGAATTGCGCCATCGCTTGGCTCAACAGATTCGTAACTACTTGAGTGAAGCGTCGTTTTTGGAAGTAGAAACCCCCGTGTTGATTAAAAGCACACCGGAAGGGGCCCGCGATTTTGTGGTTCCTTCAAGATTGAATCCCGGGCAGTGGTATGCCTTGCCACAGAGTCCGCAAACGTTTAAGCAGTTGCTGATGGTGAGTGGATTTGATAAATATTTTCAGATCGTGAAGTGTTTTCGGGATGAGGATTTGCGGGCCGACAGGCAGCCGGAATTTACACAGATCGATTGTGAAATGAGTTTTGTGGAGCGTGAAGACATTCTTCAAACTTTTGAAGGCTTGGCCAAGCATTTGTTTGAGAAGGAAAAAGGCTTGGTATTTGGGGATTTTCCGCGCATGAATTATGCCGATGCCATGCGATGGTATGGTTGTGATAAGCCCGATATCCGATTTGACATGCGATTCGTTGAATTGAAGTCGCCTGAAACGACCGTAGATTTGGTGGGCGGAAAGGATTTTGTGGTGTTTGATTCTGTGGATTCTGTCATTGGTATTTGTGCGAAAGGGGCTGGCAATTACACCCGCAAGCAGTTGGATGGCCTTACGGAATTTGTAAAACGTCCGCAAATTGGCGCCAAGGGATTGGTTTGGTGTAGGATTGAAGCCGATGGTTCGGCCAAGAGTTCGGTAGATAAATTCTATGATTCCACAGCTTTGGAAGCTTGGAAACAAGCATTTGATGCGGAGCCTGGCGATTTAATATTGTTGTTGGCCGGTGAGTTGCACAAGACCCGCAAGCAACTGAATGAATTGCGGTTGTTGATGGGGACCGAGCTTGGATTGCGCGATCCTTTCAACTATAAACCTTTGTGGGTGTTGGATTTTCCTCTGTTGGAGCACGACGAAGAAAGCGGTCGTTGGCATGCAATGCACCATCCATTCACCAGTCCATTGCCACAGGATATTGAATTGATGCACACAGACCCGGGCAAAGTGCGGGCCGATGCCTATGATTTGGTGATCAATGGTGTTGAGATCGGCGGGGGATCCATTCGGATTTTCGACCGCGGGTTGCAGTCTCGCATGTTTGATTTGTTGGGCTTTAGCAAAGAGGAGGCGCAATCACAGTTTGGGTTCTTGATGAACGCGTTTGAATATGGCGCTCCTCCACACGGTGGATTGGCCTTTGGGTTTGACCGACTTTGCAGTTTGTTCGGCGGTTCAGAGAGTATTCGTGATTACATTGCATTCCCCAAGAACAACAGTGGTAGGGATGTCATGATCGATGCCCCCAGTGCCATTGATGCGAAACAACTCAAAGAGTTGGGTTTGTGATTTTTTAATCAACTTGTGGGCGGTAGCCGAGGAATCTGTTCGGCCGCATTGTGAGAGGGCAACCCTGTCTGATGCGTGATTCAGGAAAGGATGAATTGGTGGTTATTAATTCTGCAGGATCGACATTACATGCGGGGCGAAGATGTATAGCCCTACAATGATGGCAACGATACTGGCGGAGAGGGTAGCACCCGCTGCCATGTCTTTGGCACGACCAATCATGGGGTGTTTGTCGGGGTGTAAATGATCAATGGTCGTTTCGAGTGCGGTATTGAGTCCTTCCGAGACAAATACCAACCCCATGGCACACCAAAGTATGGCCCATTCAAAGCGGTTGAGGTGTTCGCCCCAGGCATCGAGGGAAAATCCGGCGATGTTCACAATGATGCAAACAATGCCCATGATTCTAAAATTCCTTTCGGTACTCAAAAGTAGCCAAAGGCCGTTGAGTGCATAGCGGAACGATTGGTAGAATTTCAACATGTTCGGTTGTAACAATGGTTCAAGTGCAACGAAGGCTGCTTATTATCCCGATGGTTAGATTTAACGGGGCTGTGGCGGCTTTGAGGACTTAGAAGGTGTTGATTTTGATGCGTTTTTCGATTTCTTCCACGTCGTGGCGGAATTTTTTATCGGTTTCGATCAAATCGTTCACTGTCTGACAGGCGTGAATCACCGTAGAGTGGTCGCGACCGCCGAAGAAGATACCAATATTTTTCAGGGAGGCTTTTGTCAAGTCTTTGGTGAAATACATGGCGATTTGGCGGGCTTGCACGATTTCGCGTTTGCGTGTTTTTGATTTTACTGCTTCAACGGGGATGTTGTAGAAGTCACACACCAATTTTTGGATGTATTCAATGCTGATTTCACGGGTAGAATTCTTCACGAAATTCTTCACGATTTGCTTGGCCAGGTTAAGGTCGAGCTGTTTGCGTGTAAGACTCGCTTGTGCCAGCAATGAAATGAGGGCGCCTTCCAATTCTCTTACGTTGGTATCGATGTTGTGGGCAAGGTATTCAACCACATCACGATTGAGCGTGATGCCATCTTGATACATTTTGTTTTCAAGGATGGATACGCGTGTATCGAAATCGGGGGTGTTGAGATCGGCGCTGAGGCCCCATTTGAACCTAGAGAGCAGGCGCTCATCCATGTTCTTCAAATCTTTGGGAGCACGGTCACAGGTAAGGATAATTTGCTTGCCGTTTTGGTGCAGGTGGTTGAAGATTTGGAAGAATATCTCTTGGGTGCGTTCTTTTTTGGCAAAAAATTGCACATCGTCAACGATCAAAACATCGAGGTATTGGTAAAAATTAATGAATTGGTTGTTGTTGCCTTGTTTGGCTGAGTCGATGAATTGATTGATGAATTTTTCGGCACTCACAAAAACCACAACTTTTTGTTTGTGGGTTTGTTTGATGAGGTTTCCGATAGCGTGGGCGAGGTGGGTTTTTCCCAATCCGCATCCACCGAAAACCATCAAGGGGTTGAAGGCGGTTCCACCGGGTTTTTGAGCGATGGCCAAGCCGGCATTGCGGGCCAATTTGTTGCAATCTCCTTCCACGAAGTTGTCGAACGTATAGCGGGGATTTAACTGGCTGTCGATATTCATTTTCTTCAAACCGGGGATGATGAATGGGTTTTTGATGGGTGTATCCATGTTGATGGGCATTCCCAACTCATTCTGAACCGATTTGGTAGAGTTGCTGCCTGTGGGCAGGTTGATGGTGTAAGGCGTAGTATCGTGGCCAGGAGCAGAGGTTTCCACGATGATGTTGTATTCCAATTTGGCGGTTGGACCGATGACTTTTTTCAGTGTTTTGTGCAGCAATTGAACGTAGTGTTCTTCCAGCCACTCGTAAAAGAACTGGCTGGGAACTTGGATGGTCAACACTTTGTTGGCCAATTTGACCGCTTTGATGGGTTCAAACCAAGTTTTAAAACTCTGGGGTGTGACGTTGTCACGGATAATGGTAAGGCATTCTTGCCAAGAAATTTCGTGTGCCTTTTTGTCTGTCATCTGTGTTTCTGTTCTAATTTGTTAATACTTTGTTGGTATGTACTTGTAAGTGGTTGATTATGATAGGCTGCATTTCTCGTCAACCGAAGTGCTAAGAAAAAGACAAAATTCACAAAGTGCTAATTTTTTTTGCTTGTTTTTTAATTTTTTTTACTAGGGAACAAGTTGGTATGGAAATCCTCAATTTTATAGTTTCCATTTTGTCGTTGAAACAACCGTTTATCCTTGGTATTCTCCGAATTTATTTCTCAGGATATCAGCGATTTCGCCCAAAGTAGCGTAAGACTCCACACAGCTTAAAATGTGCGGCATCAAATTGGCCTCACCGGATGCGGCTTCTGTGAGATTTTTTATGCTTGATTCAAATTTTTCAGCGTCTCTTTGGCCGCGAATCAATGCAATTTTTTCACTTTGTTGTTGGCGGATGCTATCGTTGATTTTGAACGAAGGCATGGTTTCTGTTTCGTTGGATGTAAATGCGTTCACACCCACAACAATTTGGTCGCCATTTTCGATGGCTTTTTGTGCTTCATAGCTACTTCTTGCGATTTGCTCTTGCATCCATCCAGATTCCACGGCAGA
>VGFS01000060.1 GCA_016868785.1 Bacteroidota bacterium | reverse complement strand
CATCAAAGTAGACGGGGCGGTTGAACGTCCGGGGTATTATTCCATGGCGGCGGGCATTGATTTGAAGCAAGCCATCGAAAATGCCGGTGGGTTAAAACCCAATGCGGTAACTTCTTACGTGTTGTTATACCGCGATCCCCGCGATGGCCAAAGGGCTTATTTGGGTTATTCCTTGGCTGCGGTTTTGAACGGTTCTGTAACCGTTCCGTTGCAAGAGAATGATGTTGTTTTGGTTGGTGATAGTCTGGAAATGAACGTGAGAGACCAGGTCTTTGTGTTTGGGGATGTCAATCACCAAGGGGGCTTTGATTATGGTACCGGGTTAACGGTGGCAAAAGTGCTGTTCTTGGCCGGTGGATTTGAGCAAGAGGCATTGACCAGCAAGGTCATTGTGTCGCGCAAAGTGGAAGACGAGAGTTTGTTGGCCACGGTGAGTGTGCTCAGTGCTCGCCGTGATTTTTGGAACGACGCGGAATTGAACAATTATGCTCTGCAACCCGGTGATGTGGTTACCGTGAGCAGAAACCCCTATTACCGCGATCAGGTGTACGTGAGTTGTGAAGGCGAATTCAAGGTGCCTGGGGTGTATCCCATGTCTTCTCGGAAACAAACGTTGTATGATATTTTCACCCAAGCCGGGGGCAGTACGATTTATGGCAGTGTGGAAGGCAGTTTGATCATCCGCCAGCGCAGAACCCCACTATCCGCCAAAGTCACTGAAAGTTTGAAGGCCAAAGTATTGAACGAATTGTATTTAGAAGATACGGCTACCCTGAAGAAATCGGGCGAGGTGTTTCAAGACAGCTTTGCGTTTGATACCATCGTGATTGGCGGGGGTAACCGGAAGTTTGAGGTAACCGCAAAGTCGTTTTACCTGCAACCCGGGGATCGTTTTATCATCCCCACCATTGAATCTACCGTGCGGATTTTGGGCGAAGTGTATAACCCCAACGTGATTATGTTTGACAAAAAGTTAAACATGAAAAAATACATTGAAATGGCCGGGGGTGCCACAGAAATGGCGAAATTGCGCAATGTGTTTGTGGTGTACCAGAACGGGCGGAGTGCCAAAACGCGGCATCCTTTGGGGGTGTTTAACAAACAGCCCAGGGTGAAACCGGGCTGTCAGATCATTGTGCCTTACCGTGATACAAATTTGGACGACGGTCCGAAACTCACGGTTTCAGAGCGGGTTACCATGTATTCCGTAATGGCTTCTACCTTGTCAAGTATCGGGTTTATTGTCACACAGATATTAAAATAGTGAAAGCGGAAAGAAAGGCATACCCTACTTTCTGCATTTGTATTGTTACCTATTGTCCCAGTGATATCTGTATTCAACGGATCCACCAATTACGGGATAAATGGCCTGTTTGGATTTTTGACAATACACCGAATGGGAAACTGTATTTGGAGTCATCCGAGATGGTTCGTGTATTCAGAACAGGAAACAATGAGGGGTTGGGTTATGCAATGAATTTTTTATTGACTGTGGTCAATAAATTTGGTATTGATTGTGCCTTGTATTTTGATCAAGACACCCAATACAGTGCGGTTTCCATTGAATGGATTTCAGAGTGGATGGTTAAAAATGCAGCATTACTAAATGCTTTTCCTTTGTTAAATTTTCTCCCAGACAATCGCAGAATTAATACAGAATTGGCATGTCAAATAGTAAATCCGGTTAAATTGCTCATAAACAGTGGCAGTTTGTATTATCTACCAAAGTTAAAAAACTTGGGATTTCACAATAAAAACTGGTTCCTTGAATGTGTAGATTTTGAATTTTGTTTCAGGTTGGCACAGCGTGGGTATGGTATTGCTCATGTTACTGGCTGTCCTGATTTGGATCATCTAAGCGAACAGCCAACCGGAGATAAGCATCGGTTGTACCCAATGAAGCGATCTTTTTTCTTTATTTTGAAGTTATTACAGCTTTCCTTTAGGGCTTTAGTTTTCGGCCCGCGGGAATATAGTTGGATTTTCGCTCGCAATGTAATTACCCACGTCATTCATCAATTCACCGAACTATTGATCAAGGTAAAAAGAAAGGTGCTCTCATGAAACTTCAAATTGGTGTTGTAAAATTTGGGTCAACGCTAAATTCCAGTTACATACATCGTATTTTGCGTCGCTGGTTTCCAAAATCAACCATTTATATTTTGAATAATCGTCCAGGAGATGCCAAAGAAGGCGAGATTCAAGGGTCCAATGTTGGGCATGAGTTTTCAGGATATTTAGAGCTTTTGATGAAGATGAATGAAACAGCACCCATATTATTGGTGAATGATACGTTGTTCAAGAATCACTTTACTACAGGTTGGCTATATCTGGTTGATAAAATGATGAACCGTTGGAATCATCAGCCATCATACATATTTGGAGATGCGCGTTATGATGGAATTGGGTTGACTGAGCGTCCAAATCCATTTTTTGCATCATGGATATTCCTATTCCAAGTGGGATTGGCCAAAGAAAGTATCATTCAAAGTTTGACTGATTTGTTGAACACACCTTCACCTAGATGGAGTCAAGAATATGAGATTTTTTTAAATACTTGGCTAAATGATACCAAATGGTATAAGGGATGGCACAAGCAATTAGCCAACCCGGAGGCATTGTTTGAGAAAAAAAGAAACATTTATTGGGAACACCAATTGAGCGCAAAATTGTTGAACTACGAGGACTTGTCAATGAGAAGCTTTGGTGAAATACAACCTTTCCTCTATTTTGGATTGCGAATAACCGACAGGTTTTATACGGCGATTTATCGCTTCATGGGTTTAATTCGGTGGCGATGAGTTAATTTTGATTCAATTAATTATGTCAAATACACAAAAATTTTCTTTACACAACGAATTTTCTTTGGGATCCTTGCTCCAAGCAATTCAGGCAACTGCGCATTTGGCAAAAAAACACTGGAAGTTACTGGTGATTTTTCCTGTGTGTTTTGCGTTGTTGGGTTTAGCAGCGAGTTGGTTGTTGGGTAAAGACTTGAAAAAGGCTGAGTTCATTATAGCCGCTGAGGAGGAAGGTCCATCTGGCATGGAGAATTTATTGGCTCAATTCGGTTTGGATGTGGGTGGCTCAAACCCGGGCGGGGTTTTTGAGGGTGAGAGTTTGGTTAAACTGTTTTATGTACGCTCTTTGGTTGAGCGTTCTTTGTTGACTGAGTTTAATCATCATGGGAAAAAGCGAATTTTGGCTGAGGCCATATATCCTTCGATAAAAGAATTACAGCACCCAGAATTTCACGCGGTCAAGTTTCATACTGATCGTATCAAGAACAATCCAATTACGGATAGTGCACTGTACATCATGTACAAGTACGTGAGTAAAGAAATGTTGTCTGTGAATCGACCAGACAAAAAGCAAAGTTTTGTGACCGTTGGTTGTTTGCACGCTGATCCAGAAATAGCCATTGCAACGAGTCAAAGTATCATTAATACGGTAACCGATTATTACATTGAAACACTGACGAAAAAGGCGAGGCACAATTTAAATGTATTAAAATTGGAAGCAGACTCAATTCAGCAGGTTTTAAATCGAAATTTACTTGTAAATGCTGCGAATTCAGATTTGAATTTGAATCCACTCATGCAGAGTGCGCGCGTAAATCAAAATCGCTCACTCATTGATTTACAGATCAGCATTTCGTTGTACGGAGAAGTGGTAAAGAATTTGAAGTTGGCAGAAATTGGTCTTCGAAAACAAACGCCATTGATACAAATCATTGAATCTCCCCACTATCCGTTAGAGACTGTGGGTATGGATCTTTGGGAATATGTTATTGGGGGATTTTTGTTGGGATTGTTGCTGTCAGGGTATTTGATATATAAAAAAGAAAACGATAATAGCGTATCACCAGGGGTATGAGTCGTTTTCGACAAATATTGGCGGCATTGATGTATCTGCCCAATATTATGCCCTTGAAGGCATTGTTTAGTGCAGAGATATTCCCTTGGGCGTTTTTGTATGCTTTGCGAAAAGATTTAAGACTTACAATGGTCTATGTCTTTTTTCTCACCTATTTGGTCTTATCTGTTGTATTTAATTGGGGGTCATTTTCGTCCATATTGGTTCCTGCTAGGGCATTCTTTGCGTTGATCAATGCCTCCATGATTTTCTTTCTTTTGATTCGCATTGGGGAGAGAGAATACCATCAGTTGGTAAAGATTTTCGACTGGGTATTTGGAATCAATGTATTGTTGTGCTTGATCCAGTTTCTGGGGATTTTTCCAGCTTTTTTGGAGCCAATTTTCAGGTTGTTCATAGATCGGTTCACCCATGAAATTTATGGTGGGGGTAGGGGTGTAGCGGGTTTGTTCGCTGAACCCTCCTACGCATCGATGTCGATGCATTATTACTTTGCTTTTTTCATGCTGAGTCGCAAGATTGATCCGCGTTCGCAATTGGGGATCATAGCCATTGTAAGCATGATTGTATTTGATTTGTTTATCATCCGTTCTGTAACGGGGTTGGTCATGATCTTGATTTACTTTGCCTCCTTGCAAAAAGCCAGGGATTTGCTGAAAGCGGGCTTGGTGATTTTGTTGGTTTTGGGTGGGATAATCGTAAAATTTGGTAATTTACCCAACGCCCCGCGTTCTGTAGAAACGACCCATGATTTTATTCGGTATCAGAATTACCAAGATCCCATGCCATGGATTTTGGAGCAATCTGGATTTCGGTTTGCGAGTGTTTGGGCCGCATATAAATATGGATTTACCCATCCCTTTGGCTCTGGAATTGGGAAATGGGGGCCTGCGAGTATACAAGCCATGGATGACATTGGCATCAAAGCGTCCGCCATGAGTTTCTTCGCTACAGCCATGGGCTCTGAATATCAAGGGGTGAGACCAACCTCATTTGCGGCTGGATTGATGCTAGAAACGGGCATTGTGGGCTTGCTTTTATTTTTATTTACCTTCTGGCCATTTGTTAGTGAAAAACAACTTTGGATTCAAGGGCATACCCGCGCGGTGATTGTTTTCTTTCTTTTTAATGTATTTGCTTTGGGGAGTATTGGTGACCCGCTGCCCTTTGTGTTTTTTGCTTTGGCTTACCGCAGTTTAACGCTTTCTCAGACCAATGATATCTCTGGATAAGGTTAGCATTGTGATGCCCTGTTTCAATGCAGCGATTACCGTACAGGAGAGCATCGCTGGGATAATGGAACAATCCTATCCTCATTGGGAATTGATTGTAGTCATTGATGGTTCGGAAGATCAAACACAAGAATTGGTTCAAAAGATGGCCGGGGAAGATTCACGGATTAGAGTTGTCGTTTCAAAAAAAAATCGTGGGGTAGTAAGATCTAGAAATATTGCGATTCGATTGGCTTCAGGCAATTGGATTGGTTTCTGTGATGCGGATGATGTTTGGTTGCAAGAAAAGTTAACATTGCAACTGGACGCAGCCAAAAAGAACGCAGCCAATTTGGTTTGTACCTCTTTCCAATTCATCGATGCCAAGGGGAATGCCAATGGAATAGTTCATACAAGTTCTAAGATTCATTGGCATAGGTTACTACGCACAAATCCTATTCCCATGAGCACGGCCATTTATTCATTGCCGTGTAGATATTATTTTCCTGAAATTGGTCAAAAGTACATCCATGAGGATTATGCATTTTGGTTAACGATGTTCCAAAGATATTCAATGACAGCTGTAAATTTACCCGTGGTAACAACACAAATTCGTCAAGTGAAGGGTTCGAGGTCGGCGAATAAATGGTTGGCTGCAAAATCACATGGTTACATTCTAAGAAATTATGGTTTACAAAAAGGGTTGTGCTGGTTTATGTTGATGGTTCAATATGGATTCAATGCATTAAACAAACGGTTTAAAAATAATTTTAATTAACTGATTACAAGTGTTGATTCATTTGGTATTGTAATTTGGTGCACGTAGTTTTGTCTAAAATCATGAAAAGATTTTCAATTATTATTTCACTAAGTTGGATGTTTCTATTTTCAAGTAGTAACTGGCTAAATGGTCAAGCCGTTCCCCTGGGAATGCCATTCTTTGACGATGCAATACGCCGAGCGCAGCTGATGGGTTTGGTAGATCAAAATAATTCATTCATGATTCGACCTGTGCAACCGCAAAGATCTTTGGGATTGAATTGGACTTGGGACAAGGATACCTCGTTGTATTCTGGAGACACAAATACATACGGGCAATTCACCCAGTGGACAGACAAAAAGAATCAGTTTCGCATAGAATTGTTGCCTGTGCAGATACAATTGCGCTATAACGGTCATCACCCCTATGGTTGGGCCGATGGACCCATGGTTCCTGCTAAGGGTATGCAACAATATGCATCGGGTGGTATTTATCTGAAAGCCAAATGGTTGGAGGCGCAGTTGAGACCCGAGTTGGTGA
>VGFS01000059.1 GCA_016868785.1 Bacteroidota bacterium | reverse complement strand
CAACATCAACGGAACCAGTTCTTCTCAATTGAAATGGAAGAGTCCTGAATTCCGCAGCATGGGCGAAGCCGATCGCTATTTCAGCAACAACCGCGCAGCCATCTCAAACAAATTGGTGAAAGACCAAATGGAAACCATGTTGGCAAACATCAACAGCAGCATCAACGACAAATACGGATTTCCCGTAAGCACCGATCAGGTTTCGTTGTGGACAACCGATTCTAAAAAACACCCTGAAAACGTGGCGTTTGTAGAAAACATGACCAAAATGAAAGCGAGCATTGCCAAGGTTACCGCAAATGGCATTGATGCGGCAACTCGCGCTGAGTTGATGAGCAGCATTGAATACATGACAGGCGTTAAAGGCAAATATATCACTGAGGACAAAGGCGACCGCAAATTGCGTTATGCCTGTTCTTACAACAATGCGGTATTGTATACGATTTTGGATATGCCCGACAAAGCCATTGAAGAGTGCAATGCGCTGATTGCCAACGATTACGACGTAAAAGATGGCGAGAAGATGATTGAGAAATTGAACAAGGTGAAAGCGTTGATGGCCAAAAACAACAAAGTAAGCCGTCACTACCCCATCGACACCAGCAAGTTCAACACCCCGAACTAACCTGCGATAAGCATTTGACGGATTTTGTCCCACCGGGCAAAATCCACAAGCAAAAAGGCCCCATCGGGGCCTTTTTGCTTGTAATGCTCATTGTATCCAGCAATTCTGATTAGATTCTGCTGATTGCAATCAGCACTTTTATAGTCTAACCAGCATTCTACGCTATGTAGTAACTACAAATTCCCGCGGTTGGCTTGCTCGCGCTCGATGCTTTCAAACAAGGCTTTAAAGTTCCCTTTACCGAAACTCTTGGCACCTTTTCGTTGAATGATTTCGAAGAATAAGGTTGGGCGGTCTTCAACGGGCTTGGTGAAAATCTGCAACAAATATCCACTCTCATCGCGATCGATCAGGATGTTCAATTTCTTCAACTCATTCAAATCCTCATCCACCTCTCCTACGCGATCCAACACATCATCGTAATAGTTCTCTGGCACGTATAAGAAATCCACGCCTCTTTTGCGCAGTTCACCCACTGTATGGATGATATCGTAAGTTTCAACGGCAATGTGCTGAACGCCAGCGCCGCGGTAGAAATCCAGATATTCCTCAATTTGCGACTTTTTCTTACCATCTGCGGGCTCATTGATTGGGAATTTGATGTAGCCGTTTCCGTTGCTTACCACCTTACTCATCAATGCACTATACTCGGTACTGATGTCTTTGTCGTCAAACGTTAACAAGAGTTTGAAACCCATCACATTCTCATAAAACTCAACCCAATCGTTCATTTTGCCGAGTTCCACATTGCCAACGCAGTGGTCCACATATTTCAATCCAACGGGGGAAACATCCATGGCATTGGGAACAGCTTTATATCCTGGCAAAAAGGCCCCTGTATAATTTTTACGTTCTACAAACTTGTGAACGGTTTCACCGTAGGTATAGATTCCGCTGATTACTACTGTGCCAAATTCATCCTCAAACGTGGTGGGCTCCATGAACGGGCGGGCACCGCGCTTTACGGTTTCATTGAAACTTGCGGTGGCATCATCCACCCACAAACTCAAGAACTTCACACCATCACCATGTTGGCCATGATGGCGGGTGATATCGCTATTGGGATCCAAGGCTGTGGTCAACACCAAGCGGATTTTCTCTTGCTGCAACACATAGCTGGCACGATCGCGCACCCCAGTTTCTGGACCTGCATAGGCGACCAATTTATACCCCCAAGCTACCTGATAATAGTAGGCACTTTGTTTGGCGTTACCCACGTAAAATTCAAGGTGGTCGGTACCGTTAAGCGGCAAAAAATCGACAGTGGTAGTCACCGTTTCCAAGGTTGTTGTTTCCATGTGTTTGTGCGTTCAATGAAATACAAATTTACGAAATCTCGACGGGAATTGCACGGGCAGATTGGCGTAGTTACCGCTTTATGACAATCTGGGGCGGCTTCCATTAAATGGGATCAACCACCACATCGATGCGAACGGCACGCCAAGCGGCGTGGGCCAGTGCGGCTTCTCTGGCTTGATGCACCAGGAGTTTTGCGGCGTTGACTTTGGCGGGTTCTTTGGGCATTTTCACCACGATTTGTTGAATGAAGCGATTTTTTACCCGCGCCACGGAGGGTACTTGCGGACCTAAAACATTGTTAGACAACACTTTTTTCAATTGTTCGGCCAGCCAACGGCTGGCCGCAGTTGCCGTTTGGGCATCGGCATGTTTCACGTCGATCTTCAACAATTTGGTGAACGGCGGATAGCCAAAAGACTCTCGGTGTGCGAGTTCGTTCGACATCAGTCCACGATAATCGTCTTCTAACAGGGCCCGCAGCACTTCGTGCTGCGGTTGGTGCGTTTGAAGCATCATCAGGCCACGCTCCGCGCGCCTGCCAACCCGACCCAACAACTGTTGCAACTGCTGAAAAGCCCGCTCATGACTGCGAAAATCCGGAATGTGCAACAACATATCAGTGTCGGCCACCACCACCAAACCTATATTCTCAATATCTATCCCCTTGGCCAACAATTGGGTTCCCACCAAAATATCGATTTCTCCGCGCTCAAAAGCCGTTAAAATCCGCTGAAAATCATCGCGCTTTCTCAGGCTTTGTTGATCGAATCGACCTACCCTGGCGGTGGGAAACAAATCGGACAGCTCTTCCGCCAATTTTTCAGTACCCGTTCCCTTCAACTGCAAACTTTGAGAACCACAAGCCACGCACTTCGCCGGCACAGCTTGTTGGTACCCGCAATAACTACAGCGTTGATTGTCGGTACTCTTGTAATACGTCAGCGAAATATCGCAATGTTTGCACTGCGTGGTTAATCCGCAATCCTCACATTCGATGTAGGGCACATACCCTTTTCGGTTGTGATATACCACCACACGCTGTTTCAATTCCAGGGCTTTTTCGATGGCTACTTTGGCGGGGTCGCTGAAAAGGCCATTGAACTGACCTTGTTTTTTCAACACTCCCACGTGCAAGAACATCAATTCGGCGGGTTTTCCACCATCAAATTTCTCATGCAGTTCGGCCATTGCGACCCGATTTTGCGATACGGCGTATTGCATTTCGTAGCTAGGCGTGGCAGAGCCCATCAACAGGTCCGCGCCGTGAATTTTCGCCAACTGAAATGCTGCATCCCTTCCGTGGTAATAAGGTTTTTTGTCGAACTGCTTATAACTCCACTCATGCTCCTCATCCACCACCACCAAGCCAAGGTCAGTGAAGGGCGCAAACACCGCCCCTTTTGTACCTACCACAAACTGCACTTGATTCTTCAGTATTTTGTCGTACAGTTCCGTCCGCTCATGCGAACTATAAAAGTGGTGCCACACCCCCATTTCTTGGGGGATAAACATCCGCATTTTGGCCACCAGGTGTTCTGTAAGGGCTACTTCGGGCAACAGGTACAACACTTGTTTGCCTTTGGCGAGGGTTTCTTTCACAAACTCCATGTAAACATGGGTTTTTCCCGAACCCGTGATACCGAAAAGCAGGGCGGGTTTTTGGGCATCGAAGGCTTCTTGGATGATGGATTTGGCTTGTTGTTGTTCGCGGGTGAGGGCGAATTTTTCAGCGCCGCCGCGGATCACCTGAAGGTGATCGCGGCGGCGCTTGTGTATCACCACCAACTCCTTCTTCTCCAACATTTTCAACACCGTCCGATCCAATTGCATCCCCTTGGTCAAATCCACCAAAGCCATCTCCCGCTTGCCCGTACCCAACAACTGCATCATCGCTTCGTATTGCTTGGGCGCCTTTCGCTCCAACGCATTCAGCCGCAAATTGGCCAACTCCAAATCCTCCCACAAACTGCTCAACCCCACAAATTCTTCGAATTTGGGACGATAATTCTCCTTCAACTCCTCCTCCATTACCACCAAACCCCTCAAATACAGCGATTTCACATATTTCAGCACATTCTTTACCGCCAGCTTCTGATGGATCTCATCCAAAGACACCCCATCCTTCTTTCCCAACAATTCCAAAATCTGCCACTCCATCTCCTCCACATCCACCTTACTCACCAATTCCAAATCCGCATCCGGATGCAACAAAATCTTCGTCTCACTCTGCAGTCGATAACCCGCCGGCAAGGCAGTTGCCATCACCTCCCCCATGTAGCACATGTAATATTTCGACACCCACTGCCAAAACTGCAACTGCTTGTGATTCACAATGGGCGAATCATCCAAAACATCCAACAAATAACTCGCTTGATGTCCCTCCGGAGGCGAATCACTCAATTCCAGAATAATGCCTGCATAAATCTTCTTGGGTCCAAATTGTACCGCCACCCGCAATCCGGCATGAATCCAATCGTTCCAATCGTGCGGAACCCTATAGGTATAAGCCTTGGGCACGGGTACTGGCACCAGTACATGGGCAAAAAGGGTACGCAATTCCGACACTACCGCAAGTTACAAATTATTTCCCGCCCCCACGAACCGGATATCGCTACTGTACCACGATACTCAACAAATGCACCACAATGCCCAACTTCAAAAAGGCATCCATCACCAATATTTTGCGGTCGTCGCGAATGAAAAACATCCCCCAAGAAACCCAAAACCCCGTAAACAAAGACACCCCTGAAATCACCAAGTAGTAGTCGGGCCGCCAATTGGGCAACACAGGATCCACTTGCTGTATCCAGTTCAACACCACATACATAATCAAAAATCCCGTATTCATAGCCACCAACCCCCAGCGCGTTCTCCTTACGCCAGCCGCTACAACCACCGTTTTATAGCCAAAAATCAAATTGCCTTTGTGTCCGGCCATGTCCTTAACCACCTCCCGCGTAAACAACAAAATCGCCAAACTCCCCATGTAATAAAACATCCCCCAATGCCAGTGCCCAAAATGAAACCAAATGGCCAGCAAGGGTATCATGGTAAGTAGACTCGCCGATATCTCCCGCAACAGGGGCAACTTCTGCAATTTGTGGCTATGAAACCAGCAAAACACCGTGTAACCCACAAAGAATACCATAACCCGCATCGAAGCCATCATCGCAAAAGCAACCGCCAAAAAATTCAAGACAACATACAAATTGAGCAGACTGCCCTCTTTCAACAACTTCCCCATCAACACCTGCTTGGGCTTGTTCACCAAATCCTTGTCTACGTCGTAAAATGCATTGATAATGAAAGCCCCAGCCACAGAAAACAAACTCGCCACCACGATGCAATGTAGCTTGAAATCATACAAAACCCTCCCCAATTCGTGACCCGAAAACGCCAGCCAAAACAACAAATACTGCGAGGCAGCAATCAATGCCAAATTGTACCAGCGTACCACGCCAAGTAACAAGACAAACCCAGTAATGTGCTTTTTGCGAATGCCGAGCATGGGTGTTTACATTTTGTAAATCACCTGCAATTTATGCTCTTTCAATAAAGATTCTGCTTTTTCAAAATCTTGGGTGAAGCCCAAGATAAATCCACCACCACCACTACCACACAATTTCAAGTAATAGGCACCACTGTCGATCCCCTGACGCCAAACCTGCTCAAAATGATCCGGAATCATGGGTCTGAAATTATCCAACAACAACTGCGACAAACCCTTTAAATGGCCAAACAATTGGGTGACATCGCCTTTCAAGAACGATTTCACACAGTCGTCGTTCTGTTTCTTCAACTGCGTCTTCACCATGTTTCTGAACCCGTCGTCTTTCAAACGGTTCAAGAATATCGACACCATATTCTGTGTTTTTCCTGGCGATCCAGAATTCATCAAGAAAATGGCACCCTTGCCTTCGGCGTTCTCCGTAGGAATGGCAACGGTGCCCAAATCGCCCTGACCTTTGATCAATATCGGCAAATTCAAATAACAAATCAGCGGATCCAAACCCGAACTTTTCCCGTGAAAGAACGACTCCAATTTTGCCAATATTGCCTTCAATCGCGGCAAGTTATCGTGTTGCATCACATCGCCTTGGGCGATATGATTGATAGAATATTGATTATAAATGGCCGCCACCAAAGCGCCAGAACTGCCCACGCCAAACCCCTGAGGAATGCTGCTATCGAAATACAATCCCGCATCCAAATCTTGGGTTAAACGCCGAAAATCAAAAGAACATGGCAACTCACCTTGCGCATTCAACCCCTGAAGGTGTTTCACAAAGCCCCGAATACTCACATTGGAATTGCGCTGCACATCGCTGGGCTCAGCCGCAAAATCAAAACTCCCCTTGAAAAAATGGTAAGGAATGCTCAGACCTATTGAATCTTCAATGATTCCGTATTCACCAAACAACAAGATTTTGGCGTAATAGAGTGAGTCTTTAATCATTTCTCCCATGTTATGCGATGCTCAACGGGCGTTTTCCTGTTTCACTGCAAAGATACTGCCCATTTTTGCAATAAGGTAACAATGTATTATGCACAAAGTTCATGAGTGTATCTTCTATTTTGCGATCGTAGAGCAAGTGCACATTGGCCCCTGCATCCAACGTGAAGCAAAATGGATGTCCAGACGTTTCGCGGAAAGCCCAAATTTTCTCGATAATCGCCAGGGTATTAGGACGCATCAGTAAGTAATAAGGTCGGGAAGTCATCATCATCGCATGCAATTGCAAGGCCTCAGATTCAACAATGGAAACAAACCCATCCAC
>VGFS01000058.1 GCA_016868785.1 Bacteroidota bacterium | reverse complement strand
TAGCCCGTTGAAAGGAGTCGGTGTATGCCAACGTCGATGCCTTCAATGCCCGCGCTTCCCGCCGCTATCGCGGCGGGAAGCGCGGTGTGTTTCACCCCCTGCTGTGCACCCCGAATATCTGCATCGATCCCATTGCCCAAACCCATCCAAACTCGCTGAAAAAAATCGCGCCACGCCAACTGTTGCACAAACCCAAACATCTGCTCAAAACTGTATCCCCTATCCAACAAAAATTCCCAAATCATCCGGGTTGAAATTACCCCACGCGATATGTATGGACCCAATTCGGTGACGCTGCCATTCACATAATTGCGTGATTTGCCATAACCCTTCACGTCTATTGAAGCCATCAATGCCTTGATTTTATCCTTGTGACTCATCGCTTGCTGATTTTATTGTTAGAAATTGACTTTTGCCTGCTACAATGAAAGCGATTCACCGCCTCACTCCGCAACTTCAAATGCTTGATACTCGCCCCGCTGTTCACCCGCTTGCGCCACAAATTGAAACTGCTGCGCTTCAACTGTCTGCGCATCAGAGCAATCACCTGCGCCTCCGAGTACCCAAATTGCGCCTTGATTGCCTCAAATGGCGTTCTATCTTCCCAGGCCATCTCTATGATTCTGTCCTCCATGATGACCCTCTGTTCACTGTCCGATAAACCCTGAGGTATCGCGGCCACTTTGGTATTTCTCTCGTTCGCTACCCACACCTTGCCCACCAGCTCTAAAGAACCTGCCGCTGCAGCCGGAGCCACCCTATCTAATAAAGCATTCTTGTCCTTGCCCTTGACCTGGTCCTTGTCCTTGTCCTCAATTCCCAATATGAAATCCTGCTTATGCATCGTTTAATCCCTCCAAAAATGTCTCGGCCGACAGCGACAATCGCGCCCGCTTTTCTGAATCCATCTTGTCATACGACTTCACCATCACCCCCATCCGCGGATTCTTCAAAAAGAAATCCCGGTGCTTGTCAATAAATCGCCAATACAACCCATCCCACACTTCCGTCCACGCCCCCTTTTCAAAATCACCCATCTTCATCAAATAATTGCTCCCGCTGATATAAGGCTTGGTGCTCATCATCCCGCCGTCGGCAAATTGACCCATCCCGTAAACATTCGGTACCATCACCCAATCGTACGCGTCCATGAACAACTCCATGAACCACCGATACACCTCGTCTGGATCAAAATCGCACAGCAACATAAAATTACTCAACACCATCAACCGCTCAATGTGATGGCAATAACCGTTCTTCAATACCTTCTTGATCACCACATCCACCGGGGTGATGCCCGTGGTTCCGTCGTAAAACGACCGTGGAATTTTTCGTTTGTAACCCCAGTAATTGCGTGTTCTTTGCTTTCTGCCAACAACCAAATACAGGCCCCGAATAAACTCCCGCCAGCCCAGCAATTGCCTCACAAACCCCTCCACATCGTTCAACGGCAAATCCCGCGAATTGTAGGCCTGTAGCACCGCGTCTAACACGTCCTGCGGCAACAACAAACCGCTGTTGAGATAGACCGATAGCAAACTGTGATGCAACAAGGGTTCCTTCGTTACCAACGCATCTTCGTACGTGCCGAAATGCAGCAATCGGTTTGCGACAAAGTCTTTCAACCAACGCTGAGCGCCGACATGGGATATGGCGTAGTCAAAAGCACCCGCAAAAGCACCCGGCGATGTCGGAAAATACTGCTGTACGTAGGCCACAGCTTCCGTCCAATAGTCATTATCCGCCCCCCTTCTACCGCCTTCCAAAACCGGCACCACGCCATTTTTGGGGAACCGCTCCCGATTGTCTTCGTCGAAACTCCACTTGCCACCACGCGGTTTACCGCCATCCATCAACACCTGAAAATGCTTGCGCTGGGTGGAATAAAAATTGGCTTGCAAAAAATGTGATTTCCCCGAAAAATATGATTGTATCCCTGATCTGTTCAAAAAGAACTGTGGAGTATCGAGGTATACCAAGGAAATATCATTGGCGACAGCGGCGACAGTCAAGCGCTGAACCAACCAATCGTCTTCCGGACGATATAAGTGCAAAGCGCGAACTCCTTCATCACTCCATTGCTTTACACATACTGCCAAATCTAATGGTCGATCCTCACATGATAAATATTGCACGGTTATACCGCGATGCCTCAGAACATCTGCATAGCATCGCATTGATGCCCGATGAAAGACCAATTTCTGTTTGTGAAAATTAAACTCATGAAAGAACAACGCTTCTTCCAACAACACGACCTCTCTCACCTCGCTGGGCAGCGAATCAAACAATTGGTGGGGAAAAACCAGCCACAACGCCGTATTGCCTGAGGAAGTCACGCACTACGAACAAGTAGCAACCAAATTGGTTTTGCAGTTTGTTTAAGGACTGACCAAATTAATGCTAATGTTGAAATATAATGGGTTTGTCAACGGATTCACCATCACATAGGGAGCATCGCTCGCCAACCCAAAAGCACGGTAGATCTCTTTGCCACCACTTAAACGATCAACGTCATAACGGGCATTAATGCGGTATCCTGCTTGGATTGACATCCAAATAAAGTCCTTCAACGAGAATTCATATACGGCGCGAAGGCGGATCTCACCCCGCCGAATTTCTGCGTCTTCATTTCGTAAATTGAACCCTGTTTGGTCATTTGAACGCCACAATCTGTAACTCTGACCTTCCAATTCGTAACCCGCGAACAACATGTTTCTGCTATTGATGGTTCGGCGCACGTGCGCCCTTGCAGGAAACAAAATCTCCGTGCCCCATTTGTTTGCTACGTCCGTAGAATTGTAGAATATAATGGGAATGTAGTTCAACTCGCCCACACGATAAGTTCTCGCCAGACCCACACCCCATTGCTTCTTCTCCGACGTGCGTTTTCCATAGATCAAAGCCGCTGAATATTTGGTGTATTTCAAAGGCATGAACTTGCCAAATTGATAATCCCCACTCAAGTCTGCCGAACCTTGGAATAACAGGAATTTGACGTCATCCAATGGTTTAAACAAAGTGGTGTTGATTCCCATAGTACGCAAACCATATTCGCTGAGCGATGTGAGTAGGGGACTCTTCAGCGCACCCGGATCCTCAAATTTGTATCGCTGCTCCCAATAATTGGCCCCCATCTGCCACACCAAATTGGTGCGAGAAATCACGGGGATGTTACAACCAAAACGCATGCCATTGGATGTCAGCACATTGGCACTGTCAGGCATGATTGCAGGAAAACCCCCAGCACGTCTGAAAGTATCAGCCTTGATATTGTAGCCCATCTGATAATCATAACCCAAACTAATCAACTTAGCTGGACTCAACCCCTCAATTTTTGGACTGCAATACCGTTTGGCGCCCTCTGCGGCGAAACCTACGTTATCGTATTGACTGTAATCCTCCTCTTCAACCTGAGGCGTGAGCGTATCTGCCGGCGTTTGGGGTTTGTCCGTTTGTGCTCTGAGCGATGTAGTAGCGGCACAAAGCAAGGCAACAATCAGTCCCGCCGTTTTTTTCGGAGCGATAAATTCTATGATTTGCATACTGATTTATTTAACAACCATGCGCTTCCAAATATCGGTTCTACCCAAAGCCGAAACGCCAATATAACCACGTATATCTAGGGTGTTTGCGTTGGTCATTTTGATGGTACAGCTGTAGGTACTTCCGTTCAATGGGTCATAAATGGTGCCGTCGGCCCATTCATTGTTGCCTTTGTAAACGAAATCCTTTAGCATGCGATACCCCTTCAATGGCACGTTCTTCATGCTTGGATCTGGATTATTTTTGTCGGTCTTGGGCTGCCCAGTTGCAGGATCGATGGGCTCTTTCAACCAAACAAATTTGCCGTAGTATTTGGCACCAATTTTTTCAATTTTGACACGGGCACGACCGTTGCTCGGCTCCCATACACCCATCAAGCGGTCCGCTTCGGGGTTTTGTTGCACAAAGGCAGTGAGTACTCCGGCCACCAGGACCAACAACATGGGGAAGATGAATTTTCTCATTATATAATCGCTTTTAGTTCTTTACCGGTTGATTTATTTGTAGCTAAGTTCAAATTCAAAGTCGCCCCTAAATATCATATCGGCTTCAATGTCCTTGGACAAGCCTGCATCTACTACAATGTAAAATTGCTTTTCACCAAAATAATCTTCGGCGGTCACTTCGTTTGATACAGAAAGATTTGCATCGATGGTTCCGGCCTTTACAGGGTTCATGAATGCGAGCTCCATCATTTGTAATTCGGGGTTGTCACTGGCCAAACTTACCACAAAATTATTCACCCCGTCGAAGTTGGATGAATCCACGGCGCGGATGTGGGCCGATTTCAAGATGGCATTCGTAATTTTCACCCCCTCTTTGTATTTATCTCCCAACAGAGTTTTCAAATCTACAGCCAATGTGTATTGGGCTGGATTGGGACCTTCGTACAGCGGGCCCGATAAAGTGAATTCAACGTCTTTCAGTGAGTAAACCGTTTTATCGCCCCCACCACCGCAAGCAGTGATCAGTGTTAAAGCCATTGCAGCTGTGATTTGAAGTAATTTTTTCATCCCGGCAAACTAAAGAGCAACTACCCCTCTGACTAAAGAAATGGATAATATCCATAAGTATTATTTCATTTTTAATGAATCATCTCCACAGATTGATCTGCGATATGCCGAGCATTTTCTCCCTCTTTGAAACCATCACCGCATTGGGTTGTTGATTTGGATATATGTCGAAAAAAGCCATCGTCGTTGGAGCCGGAATTGCGGGCATCGCCACATCCATTCGACTGTCGAAACTCGGATTTTCGGTGGAAGTTTTCGAGGCAAGTGCGCACCCTGGCGGCAAAATGAGCGCCTTTGAGTCCGCCGGATATCGATTCGATGGTGGTCCTTCGTTGTTCACCCTCCCCCAACTCGTGGATGAACTGTTCACCCTTTGCGGGGAGGCCCCCAAAGCCCATTTCAACTATCAGCAGCTCGATACCATCTGTCATTACTTTTATGAGGATGGCACCCGATTTCAAGCGCACCAATCCTGGGACGATTTTTCAGCCGCTTTGGAAAATATCGCCTCCGAGTCTGAGCGATTGGCATTGAAAAAACAGCTCAACAAAGCCGCATTTCGCTACAACACCACCGCGCCGTTGTTCATAGAACAGAGTCTGCACAAAATCAAGAACTACCTCAATTTCAAGACCCTCAAAGGGTTGTTTTACGCGCCCAAATTAAACTTATTTGAGTCGATGGACCGCGAAAACCAACGGCAAGTGGGCAACAAATATCTGGTGCAATACCTCAACCGATTTGCTACCTACAATGGGAGCGACCCTAACCGTGCGCCAGCATTGCTCAACATGATTCCCCACCTAGAGCAGCAACTTGGCTCGTATTACCCACAAGGAGGGATGGTCAGCATTCCGCAATCCTTGTATCGATTGGCTTTGAGGCAAGGGATTGTATTTCACTTCAACCACGCGGTACAGGAAATTATCGCCCCGAAAAATCAGGCCGAGGGCATTCGGGTGCTCAACAAACCCCAACAACAAACCCGCACCGTATTCGCCGATGTGGTGGTGAGCAACGCCGATGTGTATACCACTTACAAACACTTGTTAGCCAAACACCCTGCGCCACAGCGCATATTAAAACAAGAGCGTTCGTCCTCAGCCCTGGTATTTTATTGGGGCATTGCCGCAGAATTTCCCGAGCTACACCTGCACAACATTTTGTTTTCAAACGATTACGGTCGTGAGTTCAAGGCCTTGTTTGCGGGGGGTGCACCGCACGATGACCCCACCATTTACATCAACATCACCGCCAAGTGCGATGCTGGAGATGCGCCGCCGGGCTGCGAGAATTGGTTTGTGATGATCAATGTACCCAGTCATGTGGGACAAGATTGGACCGCCATTGCCGCGGCGGCGCGCAGAAACATCTTGGCCAAACTACAGCGGGTGTTGGGGCGCGACATTGAACCCCTCATTGCCTGTGAAACGGTCTTAGACCCAATGATGATTGAGGAGCGCACTTCATCGCACGGCGGTTCATTGTATGGCACGGCCAGCAACAATGTGTTTTCGGCGTTTTTGCGACACAAGAACTTTTCCAGCGACATCAAAGGGTTGTATTTCTGTGGTGGAAGTGTGCATCCCGGCGGCGGGATTCCATTGTGTTTAAACAGCGCCAAAATTGTGGCACTGCTGATATCGGAGGAATGATCGGACTAAACAAAATAGAAATCTGAGTAACTTCGAACAGAGAATTTAGATCGGAAAAGATGCATTTACTGTACGACGACCAATGTCAATTTTGCTGTGCGATTGCCCACTGGGCGAAGGCGCAAAATGCCGAGATTGAGGTATGGTCGGTGCGAAGCACCGATTCCAAGGAATTACTCAAAACCCACGGCATCCATTTCATTGATTTACAAACGGTCTATTTTGTGGAAGGCGCGGTTCACGTGCGTTCCCGCGCCGCATTTCAATTGCTTCGCCACACCCAGCGCCCTTGGCGCTGGCTCACCCTATTCCGGTTCCTGCCCCTATCCCTCACCGACTTCTGCTACAACTTCATCGCCAAAAATCGGCACCGAATTCGGTGGTGAAATTCGGCGTTTATTTCCCGATACAAAAACTATAAGTTAACTGAATATCAGTATGTTACAAGGATTGGGATACAAATAGGCAACAAAAGTATCTAAAATTCAATCAATTAAGATC
>VGFS01000057.1 GCA_016868785.1 Bacteroidota bacterium | reverse complement strand
TCATGATGACTTCTCAAAATAAGGGATTAATTACTCATTGCGGGTAGCTGTTGCGACGCAGAAAAATAACGCGGATCCACCGAAGTTTTTCTCACGTAGGTACGAGGAAATAATCCGCCCCGGTTATTAATCACATCCACAAAGTCTCTGGAACGTTGGGCGATGCCCCCTTCCGCGTAATGTTTGTACAACCGCCCCTTCGATTGTGAACCGTTGATCCACATTAGACACAGCGGACTGTGGGATTTTTTATCCATGTAATCCAGCCAAAGGCAAAAGTCTGTTACACCGGTAAAAAACACAATGGTCGCCCCAATAAGCCCTTTTCCACTCCCATACACATCCGCTTCAGCCGCATCCAAAGCCGCCCATGTAACAATCTCCGCAACCACGGGCATTACAGCCAAATACATGGTTCTTCCGGTTGAACTGCCACTTTTTACCAACGCGGTCTTGGTGTAAGGAACATAAGCCACCCGTTTTTTGCTGTGCTGATAGATCCAAGCCCCACTGTCGGTGGCGGTAACCAACCGACCACGAATCCGCAACACCTTTTCCTTGTAAATGCCACTGTCGCCATCCAAGGTAGTGTCTTTGAACGGCACCCATATTTTGCTTGGCAAAGTCAATAGGCGGGTGCGACGAAAAACACGGTGCTGATTCCATCCTTTCAGCGGTTGAAAAACGATTTCATTGCCACTTACTACGGCTCGCATGTTGAGCTGATTGAACACCACGGACATGGCTACGATATCCAAATTCGCGCGAAATTTCGGGCGATTGGCCACTGAATCTTGTTGGGCGTACAAACGACCGCTCAAACCCAATAAAAATAAGGCCACCCACCGCAAAGGGGACCACGAAAAAAAGGGGACATTACTCCCCCGTTTTAGGCATTTAAACAATGATCTCGGTTTCATGAATTTTCAAATATCAGAGAATCAGAATGCGCATCAAAATCTGTTGCGATTTTTAATTGTAAACCAAATGAAACGTGCAATCAAATTTTCGATTCTCTTGTTAATGAAGTAGTATTATTAAACATAGCATCACTATGACACGATCCCATGCATTGCGCGCGCTGCGCAGCGAAATACCCACCGATTCCACCCGCAGTCCCTTGCCGATGGAGCAATTTCAAAATGAAGTAATCCGCCCGATTTTGAAGTTCCAAAACGATGTTTTCGTGTCCTATTTCAAGGCCCACGTAGGCGATGCGATATTGCCACAAAAACCTGCCGCCCTGGAAGCATTCATCAAAACGCGTTTGCAGAAGGACCTTGCCTTGCGCAACACTTGCCTAGGGCTGACGATTGGCCTGCTCACCGCCGAAGAACTCCCGTTCTATTTCGAACACAAAACCGAGCTCAACAAACGCATCATCCAAATGCTCTGTCAACGGCTGACCGATCAATTGTAAACCCCTACTCCGCGGTGCTGTGAATGAACTTCACAATCCCACCCATGAAAACCGCTTGGTCGTCCCACATGGATAAATGACTGCCGTTCGGACAATACAAAAACTGTCCGTTTTGCACCGCCTTTGCCTGCCACTCCATCGCTGCAATCATCAATATGCCAAGAATCAATTTTTTCATAATTTATTACCCCTCAATGTTAAGTAACTCAGAATTTACAACATTACGGATTAGCGCAACTGTTGTGATTTTCTTTTGCGATTTTCCGTAAAAATTTGCGTTCGTTTTTGCGATAATCCGTAATGGCTAGCTGGGGGCTTCGGCGAACTTGCGGGGATGAGTAATTTTAAACTTTACCTATTCGGCTTGCTATCCGTGTCAATGTTGATGCAAAGTTGCAGCATACAACAGCGCAGATATACCGGCGGGTTTAACATCCATTGGCCATCACCGAATGCTAAAAATGCGAAGTTGACTGGATCTGTCAACAAAAGCGCTGAGCCCGCAGTTATGGTGAGGCAACCCAATGCAGAAGCGATCGAGATCGCAAATCCCCAAAACAGCAGGTCTGCCCTATTGCAAAACAAGGAGATTTCGGGCAATGCAATCGAAACCAAAATTCAAGGGGAAAATTCTGTAATGTATTCATTGCTTGCCCTGAACAATACTGTCCAACCAAAAAACTCGGATCAAACCCGAAAAACAAATGGTAAAAATCTGCGATTGCAAAATCAATTAAAGCAAAAGCAACCTGGTGACCTTTTGGAATTGATTTTTTTAGTCGTGGAATCATTGGGATGCTGTTGGGTTACGATAGTTACAGCGGTGGCGGCTGGGGTGGCGGCGGTGGAAGGGGTGGCTATTTCGACTGGACTGCTTTTTTTGCGATAGCGGGAGCCACAGCCAGTGCAGGTGGTTTGATCTTAACCATTGCACTAAAATCAAGCATGAGCGCCACTGGCTTGGAAGGGATGATGGTTTTTTTTACCCTATTTGCCACTTTGCTTAACACCATTGGATTAATCAAATCCATTCGCGACTACTACGATGTAGGCAAATACTTATCAATCGCTGGATTTGCATTTCTCGGCATCATGTGGGTTATCGGACTAGTGTAGGTGATTCAATTTCAAATAATTGAAAAATTGCTCAATCAACTGAATAATTTCACTCAATGGATTGAGTAATTTCCTAAAATACAAACACGAACTACTACTCCACCGACATTTTGATGGGCAATTCGAGGTAAGATCTCACATACACACCGTTGGCCATTCCTGGAATCCAGCGAGGAGAGCCGGTGGATTTGTCAATGTGCTCATTGGGCTGGCTTTGATGTATGTAAACTTGGCCATTTATGGATACTTGTATGGCATTGTTGAATCGTTGACGGCGTGGGTTGCTAATCCGTCATTACCCATCAGTATGAAAAACAAATAATCTTTGTTTAGAACAACAAAAAAGGGGGGATTGTCTTGAACAATCCCCCCTTTTTTATCATCGTTACCCACCTGGGTTGGGGGCAACCCATATCATGCGTCCAACCAATCAATGATCCTAAAGAACAAATTCAACATCAATATGTTATCTATCAAATAACATGAAAAAATGGATGTGGTTTGCCGTCGTTACTTTTGTATTCATTGGAATTGCTATTTCTGTGATGGCCTTTAAAAACGCCGACATCGAAACCCCTGCTTACACTGTTGTGAGAAAATTGGGCGAGGTTGAAATCAGGCAATATCCCAGTATGGTGGTGGCGAAAACATCGCTTAATTCTGCCTCGTTCGACCAAGCTGGCAACCAAGGATTCCGCAGTATTGCGGGCTATATCTTTGGCGGCAATGAAAACAATCAAAAAATCGCAATGACCGCTCCAGTGGTTATGAACATGGGTGATTCTGCCTCGATGTATTTTGTAATGCCTAGCGCATACAAACAAGAGTCGCTTCCAATTCCTTCCGACAAAAATGTACAAATTGAAACGGTGGCTCAGAAAACGTTGGCGGTGTTGCGCTATGGTGGATTTTCCTCCGACGAGAAAATCAAAGTCCATTGCGAAGAACTCAGAAAATCACTCCAAGAACAGGGTATTCAAACCGTTGGCGCCTACCTGTACATGGGTTACAACGCCCCTTGGGATGTAATCAACCGCCGCAACGAAGTGGCCATTGAGGTGGTTAACTGAAACGTATCGACTACCACCCAAGGTAAATCCGGCGCCACACCCGCACAGATCGAGTCGCTGTTTGATGCCCTAGTGGGTTGCAAAAATCCTTAAAAAACACTGAGCTCATTTGCGATTTTCCGTAATGACCTCAATTTACTTACCCTTACTTTCGTTGCATGACTCGATACATGTCGCGATGCTTGACCCGCTGCGTGCCTGTAACGCAGTCAAAGCACCCAGCGCCGCGACCAATAACATGCCCCAATTTTTCATCATTGAACCAAAGGTATCGCCGGGAACAGCCAGGGTTGTTGCGTTTTTCCGTAGTGACCCAGGGTATTTTTACGGATTTTCGCAACTGGTTTGCCTGCCTACATCGCACATTGAAACGCTATCGCTTCTGCCAGCATTTGAGGTCGTTGTTGAACGACTGCTTCACCAAATCGTAGTTCATGGGAATTTCTTCTCCGCCGCCGAAATAGGTTACCACACGCGTGCCTTTGGGAAGGTTTTGCAATTGCTTGCGCACATAACCGCAATAAATTTCGTAGTAATCTGCATCCAAATCGATGGACTCATCCATGGCAGAAAAGGGCTGCAAATGCTCATAAAACGGATTGTATAAGTAGAAGCCTTGAAAGTCGGCAAACTTTACATTCATGATATTGCCGCAAAGAAATCTCACGTTGTTCAGTTGGCAGGCCTCAAGCAGTTGATCGGCTACATCGTTGAGGGTTTTGCGCTGCTCCACCCCGGTAAAATGGGCTTGATCGAACATCGCCCCAGCCGTTAAGCAAAACTTACCCATGCCCGAACCCACATCCAAGATTTTGGGATGAGGCAGATCGCCGGCGCACAGAAACTGAGCGGCTTCTACCGCCACCGCCACCGGGGTAAAATGGGTGGATGTGTGTCGCTTTACCCCCTGAGGCATACAGGCATCAAACGCCACATCCGAGGGCAATTCACCCTGCTGAAGTGCTTGAATCACCGACTTGATTTGTTGAATTTCTGGGTACGACATTTAGTAACACAAAGGTAATTGGGAATTTCACGCTTTGTTTTTCCTTGCCAATCAATATCTTGCAACCTTGATTTAACCACTACGTGAACCCTTACTTACTGCCAAACAAAAATTTCTGTGCCGGCTCCAACGAACACATCATCGCGGTATTGCTGGTGGTGATGCTAGGATTGATTACCACCCGATGGGCCAAACAAAGCGCGAGCGAAAAACGCGACCAAATCACCCAGGGCTACGCTTGGATACTGGTATTCAATGTGTTGATATGGCAGGCGGTGAAGTCTTACGTGAGCTTTTTGCCCGAAACCGATCCGCATTATGTGAAATACAACTGGGGCGAAGATTTGCCACTCAACCCCTGCAATTGGCTGGCCTTTGTGGCTTTGGCCTACAGCTACACCAAAAAAGAATGGTTGTGGAATTTGCTGTATTTTTTCGTTTGGGTATTCACTTTCAACGCCATCCTCACGCCCGCGCTGTACGAGAGTTTCCCGCATTTCAACTTCTGCAAATTTTGGGTAAGTCACACCGGATTGGTGATGTTCGTGATCCATTTGTTGCGGTTGAAAGCCCCAGAGCTGAAGGTAAAAAACTTGTTTTTCGCTTACGGATGTTTGCAAGTGTTCACGTTGCTGTGCATCGGTATCAACTACTTTATAGGCGAAACCGCCAATTACTTCTTTTTGGCGCACAAACCGTTTAGTGCCTCCATCCTCGACATCTTAGGTCCTTGGCCTTGGTACATTATTCAGGGGGATGTCATTGCGTTGGGTCTGTTCTTCTTGGCGTGGACACCCTACAAACTCACTTTGTTGGCGAAGCAGAAGCGCGAAAGCAAAACCCAGTCCGCTTAGGTCTAGCGCAGAATCTTTGGCTTGAGCATATTCATCGGCTTGCCAAGAAACTTTGGCTTTACTTAGAATCCCAGCTCGTCTTTGCCACCACCGGGAAGCATCGCTTTTTCGCTGTTGTAGCGCACTTCATTGTCTTTAACCACGTATTCAGTGATGATTTTGCCATCGGCCCGCTTAGAACAATAGAGTTTTAAGTTGGTGAAATAGGTCATATTTTCCCAGGCAATTTTTTGAACGCTGGGAGGAATATTGTTGGCATTCACGATGGTTTCGATGGGTGATGCGGTTGGATTCGCGGCCACAGCGGGTGGAAGTTTGGATGCGAATTTTACGGTGCTTCCATCTGCCATAATCAGGGTTTCAGGGATGATGTATCGCTTCGATATTTTGGTTACTCGCGCCAAGTATTCCGCATCAAGGCTATCAGGCGCATACGCCTTTGCGGTGATGACGATCCCTTTGAACACCACGCGCGAAACTGGGGTAAAATAGAAACGCAGTTCGATGTTTTCACCGGCCATTTTGCCCACCAAACGGTAATCCTCTTTATTTTGGGCCACCAATTTGAGTCCCGACTTGGTAAAGGCCGCCGTCACAGAATCCACATCGCCAATGATGTCTATCATGTTGATACGCTGCGCGATGGCGCTATTTTGTCCCCCGAATACCAGCAGAAACAGGCACAGCAAACGGAAAAGAGTGGGATATTTTTTCATCATTCGTGGTTCTATTAACAAACGTAATGCCATAAACTTGCGTCTACGATTCCAGCATGGGAAAATACCTAACAATTCGCTTCGGACTGCTATTTTGCTTCGTTCTTTTGATCCGTGGAACAGCTGTTGCACAAGCACCCAAATTAAAAAAGGTGCTCTTTATTGGCAACAGTTACACCGCGCCACCACATAGGGGATGTAGATGAAAATTGGGAACATCTCCTTGGAATAAATCCAGGCGCGTTGCCAAAAATACTTGGGGGTATTCTCGTTTCTTAATGGATTGTTGTTCATATTGTTCGGCAAGAAACGAAAAACCATCGAAAAATCAACCGCGAATCAAGCGCAAGTCGGGCGTGGTTTGGTAAAAGTTGTAATTTGCAGCATGAAGCAACTGGTTTCACTGCGAAAAATCACGGCTGGACTGGTTTCTGCCACCACCAACTACCCCTTGGTTATTTTCGTTGCGCTGGCGCCCTCTATCTCAAATAGACCTTTCAACTTTTCCACTTTTTGGAGAAAATTGCATCCCTGCAGTTTTTGAAACCCTTGGATTGTTGTAATTTTATCGGTCCATGGGAAACATCCGAATCCTGCATACGGCCGACAATCACATCGGTTTAAAATTCAACAATTACAGCGGAACCGCGGCGCAATCTGCCTTAGTTCAAGAGCGATTTGATGCCCTGAAAAATGTGGTGCAGGCCAGCAACGACAAGGATGCGCACTTTTTGGTGGTGGCCGGTGATTTGTTCGATGATTTGAAGGTAACCCAGAAAGACATCAAAGTCGTGGTGGAGATTTTGAAAAAATCGAAGGCGGAGGTATTGGTACTTCCTGGAAACCACGATTATTATGACGGCAAAGAGAACAAACTGTGGAAAGCGTTTTCTGAGTATTCAGAAAACACCAACCTGCGATTGTTGTCGTCTGCGGACCTATACGAAACAGAGGTAGACGGCACCCCTG
>VGFS01000056.1 GCA_016868785.1 Bacteroidota bacterium | reverse complement strand
TAAGCTAAATTACAAAGGTTCGATTCCCCCCAATTCCACTAGATTAAAACAGGCTCTACATTAGAGCCTGTTTTTGCATACAACGCAAGGCCCAACACCGTCGTCTATAACTCCGCAACACCGTTATGCGGAACCACTTAATCCTTTTAATATGCCTCCTAATCGGTTCAACCAACGCCGATGCGCAATACTATTATAACGCCCCCAACGCCTCGGCCTATAATCCCATCAACAATCGCTACCTCATCACCAACCAAGGTAGTGGGGAAGTCCTTCAAATCGATCGCGCCGGCAACAAAACCCTGTTCGCCAAAAACCTCAAATCGCCCCGAAATATCGCCATACACAAACTGCCCATCGGATACGCCGTGCTCGTACTCGACTCCAACCGAATGGTCATCTACGATACCGTTGGAAACCTCATCGGAACCGAAACCGTTAGCGGCATCCAACAAATTCAAGACTGCGCCTATGACTCCATTGCACAGGTCCTATACACCACCGACCGCGTTCGTGGCTGCATCTATAAAACCACCTTCGACAAAAGTGCACCGCATACACCCCACACAAGCATTTGGGTTAGCAACCTCACCAAACCCTCAGCCATCCTCTGGCAAAAAAATAAAAATCGACTTCTCCTGGTTCAAGACACCCTCAATTCCAACCTCATCGCCATCTCCATCAGCGATTCCACCGTACAAACCCTCCGATCGCTCAACATCAAAAACGCCATGGGATTGGCTGAAGACGCCCAAGGCAATTTGTATATCGCATCGGTTGGCGACAAATACATTTACCAACTCAACAAGTACTACAGCGGCAGTCCCAAAGTGTTACTGGGCGAACCCAAACCCGGCGACATTACCATCGTTAGCGAGCGCAATGAATGGGTCTATACCTGTATCATTTGCGGAAAAGTGTTCATCGCCGACATCCATTTGTTTGGCCCAAACAGCGAAGTTGTTGGATGCGCCACCGATAGCTTCACCACCTACAAAAACCCCTTCATCAAAAACATTGGCACCTTCGAAAAAGGCAACGAATTCTTGCTTGAACTCAGCGATAGCAAAGGTCGGTTCGACAGTGGATACATCCTCAACCGTGTAGTAGATACACTCATTCCCGCAGAAATTAAAGGCGTACTACCGGCCAAACTCCCAGCAGGCATGGGCTACCGAATGCGATGGAGCAGCACCAAACCCAAGATCAACGGCTATCCCCAGATGTCACAAATCCTCCAAGCACCCACGCTCTCGCTATCCAAAAATGGTTCTATTCGATACGATTGCGATGGCCTCGGCATCCGTTTGAAAGCGCAGGATTCCGCCATACAAACCGATTACACCTGGCAAGTGAATGGCACCGTCATAACCGACTCAACCCAATTTCTCACCGTCAAAGGCGTCAGTCAGAATACCCAACGTGTGCACCTTATCGCCAAACAAACATCCACCGGATGCACAGCCACAGATTCAGTAAAAATCCTATTTGCCGCGTCGGTGCCAGTGGCAAAGCAGCTGCCAACGCTTCGCGTATGTGCCAGCGATTCCATCAGTTTCGGCGATACTTTTTCCAACAGCAGCCACCAATATAACTGGAAGAATGGCAGAGGTTGGAATAGCCAAACCATGAAGCCACACTACAAAGCGCTGCATACAGATACCTTTCATTGCGCAATTACCACAGCACAAGGTTGCATGTCGACCACAGCCCAAATCCTCAGCGTTACTCAATACGATTCCATTCAGTGGGTGGTCCAGTCTGATTCCCTTCTCGAAGTCACCTCGCAACTAGGGGATACACTGTATTGGTATCACAACATGAAGCTCATTCGGGCCGACAAACAGAACCGATTATTACACCCCGATACAGGATGGTACTCAGTATGTACCGGTGTCAAAAAACGGATGGGTCAAGCGGGTTGCATTCAATGTCTAGAAGGTTATTACGTATCTCCCAGAATGGCTTCCACGCACAAGTTTGGACAACAAATCCTGCGCATATACCCCAACCCTGTATCGGATATCCTCTATGTGGATGCCCCCAACAGCACCCTTTGGCAACTATATTCTTCCACTGGTGAAACCCTCGCCCAGGGAACAGGAAATCTCATTGACGTCCACACTTTGAGTATCGGCTGCTACTCAATTAAAATCCAAGAGGCAACACCACTGCACTTTTGTATCGCTCGGTAGATATAGGGTAATTTGATATATTTGTTACATTGAATACAATGAAAAAACTCATTTTCTCCCTCATCTTTTGCCTTTTGATCAATGCCAGCAATGCGCAAAAAATTCTTTTCGTGAATGACAACGATGATATTATTGCCAACAGCGACACCCTCATCAATTCACTGGGCCGAAGCAAATACAAAACATTTGACCACTATAACATCGCCGATTCTGCAGGAATCATCCCCTCCGCCGCATTGATGATAAAGTACGATGTAGTGATTTGGTATTCATCTACCGATGGCGTGGGGCTTCGTTTTTGGAAAGATAGTTCAGCCATCAATCCCAACATCAAAGCCTTTGTAGATGCAGGGAAATCACTCTGGGTAATTGGTCAAGATGTATTGTACGACGCCTATGGCAAAGCCCCAATTGCATTTAAACCCGGAGATTTCACACATGATTACATGGGGATTTTGGCTTATGAAAACCAATCCAAATCCGATGATGGTGATTTGGGGGTGGCTCAGCTAGATCGCAGTGCAAGTGCACCAACCAATTTTGCTAATAAAATCGACTGGATCTTTTCAACCCTTTGGTACGTAGATGGTTGCACATTGAGAAATGGTGTTGAAAGCATCTATAAAATGGGACCCACTGGCTACATTTTGGCGGGATATGATGCCATGTTTTACAGCAAACTACAAAACAAAAAAGTGATGTCGACCCTTTTTGACCCCGCCTTAATCAAAACACCTGCTCAACGTGTGGCTTTCCTTAATGCGAGTTTAGACTATCTTTTGTTGATGGCAAAAGTGCGTGAATTATCCAAATCCAATTTAAAAATTGTTCCAAACCCCGCTAATCAAATTACAGTAATGTTCGCGGATCTTCAACAGGGCGATGAAATCGTTGTATACAACGCATTGGGGGCAATGGTGAAATCAATGCACATCAACAACAAAGTAAAAAATCATTCGCTCAATGTGCAAGACCTTGCAACAGGCCAATATTTCATTCAAGTTATGCGAAATGCTTCCGCGATTTACGCTGGAAAACTAACAGTGCAGCCATAACCCAATAAATCCTATACCTACAAATACATCATCAAGCCCACGGCAATCGACACAATCCCAATGACTTGTAGCACAGCAGATTGGTATACAGATTTCATGTAAGCGGCAATGATTCCAAACAGCACGTACACACTCACCATGCGGGTTTTTGCAAACGAAGTCATCAAATTGTGCAACTCCTCCGCATTTAACGTCTTCAATCCACGCTCCCGAATAACTCTCCAACAACGTTGTCACCAAAGCTATTCCAATCCCTACATAAAAAACGGCTTCGTTATTCATGAAAGCAAATCACGTGTTTTTAAATTACACCCCCTCACCCCAATTGGCAAGCTCATCGGCACTCCACAAACCAGGGAAGAAAATCCGACGTTGGTATTTCGGATGCATATACTTGCGCCAATCACTGCCGCCCGTAGCCGCCGCCTCACCCAAATACTTACCCGCCGCATGATAATGCGCCATCACCCAAGTCACATTCACCGTATAATCGTAATGTCGCATCGCCGCAACCAACCCCGCATCCGATTTCACATCCTCTGGCAACTGCTGAAACTTCGTCCACAAATTTGTCTGATTATACCCCTCCATCTTCCGCAAGAACTCGGCTTTATACCGCTTTTCAAAATTGCTCAATAACGCATTCTTACGTCCTGTAGCGTGGTCCTTACCCGCCGCCTGCCAATACAAATGCTCGTAAGCATGCTCGTAAGACGTGTTCCGATCAATCTTAGCGCGGAAACGGAAATCGATCAAATTGATCAACTCCGTGCTGGCAAACTCAATCAATCGATACTGAGCACTCTGAAACCCACTGGCCGGCGTCAAAGTATTGCGAAACTTCATGTACTGCTCCCGCTCCATCCCATCGCCCATGATTGAAAACGAACTCGAAAGCATGTCGAAATACCGACTAATCCTACGCAACTTCTCGGTAAAAAATGCCGCCTCTACCAATGCCTTGTTCGATACTTGATCAATCTCCCACAAAATCATCTTGAACAACAACTCATTGATCTGGTGATACATAATGAACACCATTTCATCCGGTTGATCGGTTCGCTGCACCTGCAACCCCAACAGCGCATCCGGCAAAATATAATCCCAATACGTGATAGGATTAGACCACGACAATCCCTCCAAATGCACATCGGGATTCTGATCCATTGCGCGATATTTTGCGTCGATCCGCTTCAGTATTTCTTCTCTGTCCATCATAAAACTTTCCAATTCGTGTTGCAAATAACCGCTGATTCGGTCATTCTTCCCCAAAATCCCTGCATTTTTATGAAATTTTGTGTAAATCAATGGGTGATATTTAAGGCGATTTCTATTGAATTCATCTGAATTTTATTCAGGCAAAGTTGCCGATTAGAAAACCTGTAAATCCATGAGAATGGTCAGTTCCTTTACCTCAATTTTGTCATAATTACGGACCAAAAAAGTACCTTTGGTGGGTGGATGTAATTTCTTTTACTGCTGCGTTTGTTCAGCATACGATGGAGGCCGCCGAAGGCGGCCACGACTGGTGGCATATCCACCGCGTACACACCAACGCCATCAAAATTGCCGAAACCGAAACGGTGGATCCCATAGTGGTTGAACTGGCCGCACTCCTCCACGATATCGCCGATGCCAAATTTCACGGGGGTGATGAAACCATCGGACCTGCAACGGCAAAACATTTCCTGCAAACCCAAGCACAGCCCAAATTCCCCGAATCACTGTCTAACCACCAAATCCAACACATCATCCAAATCATCGAAAACATCTCCTTCAAAGGCGGTAAAGAAATTACCCAATTTCATTCGCTCGAGTTGGCCGTGGTACAGGATGCCGATAGACTGGATGCCATCGGTGCCATTGGCATCGCACGAACCTTCAATTATGGCGGTTTCAAAGGCAGCGAAATTTTTAATCCCAACCTGCCCCCAAACCCCCACATGAGCAAAGAAGAATATAAAAAAGGGGGCAACCCCAGCCTCAACCACTTTTGGGAAAAATTGCTCCTGCTCAAAGACCGAATGAATACGGAAACCGGAAAAAGGTTGGCCGCGCAGCGACATTCATTCATGGTGTCTTTCTTGTGTCAGTTTTTTGACGAAACGGGCATCCAACCCCAAGGATTCGAGCTACCCGCTACCGACTAGAATCTAAGATACGGGGCATGATCAAAAACTTGCTGCATTATTTTCATCGTGTAAAAGGTCAAAGATAATCTCAGTTTAACCATCAATTACCTATTTTCGCATTCAATGAAACTGCTGTTGGTCTCAGTAATCCTTGCGCTATCCCCTTGGTTTATAACAACAGAAACACCTTGGAATCCGTCCAAATCCGGACATGGGGTGAAGGTTTTTACCCGGTCCGTGGCAGGCACTCCCATCAAAGAAATCAAGGCAGAATTAGAACTCGATTGCTCCATTAACACCGCTGTGGCTTGTCTGACCGATTTTGGCTCCTACCCACAATGGATTTATCAAATGAGTGAAGCCCGCATCATCAAGCAAATCAGCAACACCGAATTCCAAGTTTACCAGCGGGTGAAGACCCCTTGGCCCCTCGATGACCGGGATGTTTGCGGTCATTATGTACTCAAACAAGACCCTACAACCCACGATGTTTCACTCATCACCCACGCAGTTCCCAAAGTACTGCCCACAGTGAGTGGGGTGGTGAGGGTTCAGAAAAATAGGACCACATGGGCCATCAAGCCAATCGCCAAAAATAAAAACAAGTGCGAATACTTTTTACTGCTCGATCCCGCCGGCGATGTGCCCGCTTGGATCATCAATTTGTTCATTTCTGAAGGACCTTATAATAGTTTGGTGAAACTCAAGCAGCGGGTATACCTACCCAAATACACCAACATGAAATTTGCTTGGATTACAGAAAAGTTTCAGTAATCTCCCACACTTATTTCGGTCATTTCGCGATAATTTTCAGGGCCATTTATGCCCTTATTGCCATTGTTTGGCCCGAGGATTCATGATTGCAAACCAAAACGGCACCAGCAAACTCAACACCATCATCCCCGGATAACCGGTAGGCATTTGCGGCGCCGCGTCAAAAGACTGTAGGGTTTGGTATTTTTTATTGGCCTTGAAATGATGGTCGGAATGTCTGCTCAATTCAAACAAAATCAATCTTCCTACGAGGTGATTGCTATTCCAAGAATGTGCTGGCTGAACGATTTCATAGTATCCCGATTCGGTTTTTTTCCGCATTAAGCCATAATGCTCGATGTAGTTGATGGTTTCTAAAAACACCCCGCCGATCAGGGCTGCCAACCAAAAAGAGAAGGTTGCCCACGCACCAAAGAAGCCATAGATGGCGATGACAATCAACAATTGAATGACTTGAAAGCGCAGCATCTCATTGCGCCATGTCCACGGTGATGAAGCCTCGCGCCGCAGGCGCTCGGCTTCGATCCTCCAGGCCGATTTCCAAGTTTGAAACATCGACCTAATCCAAAACGTATACACCGTCTCATGCAATCGCGCCGTGGACGGATCTTCCGGCGTGCCCACATGCTTGTGATGTCCGCGATTGTGCTCGATGAAAAAATGCATGTACAACGAACTGCCCAGCAACACCTTCGCCAAAAATTGCTCGAAGCGCGACGTGCGATGCCCCAATTCATGCGCAACGTTGATCCCGAAACTACCACACAAAATGCCCATGGCCATCACCAACCCAAACCACTGCCAGCTCGCCTGCGGCTCGCTGTGTTGCATCATCCAACAATACCAACCCACAAAAAACCACTGTATAGGCACAATCATGTACAACAAATAATCGTACATCCGATCCTTGGCATCTAGCGCCAACTGCGCCTCGTCCAACGAAGCCCCTCGGGCACCCAACACCAATTCCATCAAGGGAATCGCACCGAAAACAAACAAAACAGCAAACCAAGACCAACTTCCACCATAGATGAAGGAAATCGACACAGCCAACGTAGGCAAATGGGTGGTCAAATACTTCAAGGATCTCATAACCAATGCATCAGGAACAAAACGAATGTAAGTAAAAAGGGCCTATCATGATACGCTCACGCACAATTAACAATTTGGTAATATATAATTATTATTAGTTTAACCCAATGTAAATTCAATGTTAACCATTTTTGCATCGCTTTACATTTTAATAATAATACATTCATTTTTGAAAAACATTATTTTAACCATCGCAACATTGTACGCCCTAGCCACCTCCGCTCATGCCGGAGTCATGGAACCCCTGACCGACACCACCAAATCGGTGAACATTGCCGAAAAACCCGCCTCAAAGCATTGGTATGAAACCCTCCAAATGCGCGGCTATACCCAAATTCGCTACAACCGCCTAGGAGAAACCAACCCCAACCTAAAATGTGAACAATGCGATCGCTATTGGGGCAACAACCAAGGCGTGGGTATTCGTCGTGCCCGCCTCATCATCTCAGGACAAGTGCACC
>VGFS01000055.1 GCA_016868785.1 Bacteroidota bacterium | reverse complement strand
CCCTACATCCCCTTTTCTTGGGTACTATCACCCCCCTAACTCATCCGACATCCCAGCCAACTTCATCATTTGCAACACCTCCTGCTGCTTCTCCAAATCTTGAACCTCCCCATAAGAAAAATGCAAATTCCTCAACATCCGTTTGATGATCTCCTTTACATCACAGGGCTGATAAAATTGTGTCTGCGGCGTCACATTCACCACCTTCAAAAATGCATCCACGTTTTCTTTGCTAAATACCTGCCCCTTGCTGTAAGGATTGATGTAAAATAACACTTTCTCCACGTCCGCCACCCCCACCATCTTCATGTTCTTCACCCCTTCAAAACCCTCTATCAATTGACAGAAACCGACCACAAAATGTTGAGGCAAATTCACGCCAAAAACCGGCAAACCCAAACTCTGCGCAACCACCATGTACACCACCGACAAACTAATGGGGTTGCCCGTCTTTCGCTCTAACACTCGATTGATGAATGAATTATCCGTATAATGGTACTGACTGTTGTCCCCATGAAAACCCTGCTGCTCAAAAAATACATGATTCAAAATTTGAACCTTGTCAAGGTCATTTTCAACCCCACCCATCATCAACCAAGCATCCAACTTAATGTCGCTCAATGTCCTACGAATGGCCTCAATTTTCAATCCCGGATATTGTACTTGAGATACCAATACCCATCCCTCCACCAAATCGGGTTGTTCCTGCTGAAACCAATTGTTGAACCTGTGGTGTAAACCCTGCTTCTGAATCCGCTTGATGAGCAACTCTATCTGCCGGGATACCGAAGGAAATTCGTTGGCGAGCCAGATCGACTCCAAATCATCCACGATGTCTTCCCCCTCTTCCATGAAACGGGTTTCTAACGCCTGACTCACCGCTTCGTCTGGGTCGTCAAGCAATCGAATCATGGCTTTGAGGGTCGAAACGTCCATCTGCTCCTCCGAAATTATCCAAACGGGGGTAAAACCGCTTATTTCTTTTTCTTAAATCCTGCCGCCTTGGGCTTCTTTACGAAATTTTTGCACAAATCCACCACATCCGGGAACGTCAAACTGTCCCACTGTTTATCCTTTGGAATGGGCACATTGTCCTTGCCGTTTTTGATATACGGACCGTATCTGCCGTTCAAAATCTGGATGTTGGCATCCTCAGTAAACGACTTCAACACAGCAGCCATTACGCCCGCCGCTTTTGCCTCTACCAAAGCGATGGCCTGATCCAATGTAACCGTTTCTGGCGCCTGTCCTTTAGGAATACTCACAAACTGACCTTGGTACTTAATGTATGGTCCGAAACGTCCTTTGCTGATTTCCAGTGACACCCCGTTGTGGGCACCCACAACAATCGGGTATTGCACGCCTTGGAATACTTCATCCAATATGGCCGCACACTCCTCCGCGGTCATTGCAATCAAATCGGTGCCTTTTTCTACGTTGAAATACTTATCACCACGCTTCAAATACGGTCCATAACGACCGATCCCTGCAATTACCGGCTCTCCGTTGTAGACCATCACCTCGCGAGGCAATTCAAACAACTTCAACGCATTTTCCATATCCACCGTCTCAATGGTTTGGCCCTGCTGCAAGCTGGCATAAATCAATTTTTCGCCATCTTCCTTGTTGCCGATTTGTACGAAAGGACCAAATTTACCCATCCTTACACTCACTTGTCGACCGTTGCTCGGGTGAACCCCTAAAATTCGCTCGCCAGTAACCCTTTCCGCAGATTCCATGGTAGTGTCCACCGCCTGATGGAATGGGCCATAAAACCCTTGCAACATGTCTTGCCATGCCTGATTGCCATTGGCGATTTCATCGAACTGCTTTTCAACAGATGCGGTGAATCCATAATCCATGATGGCATCGAAATTGGCCGACAAAAAATCCGTCACCAACATTCCCATGTCTGAAGGGAATAATTTGTTCTTTTCAGCACCGTATTTCTCGGTTTTTACCACTTCAGAAACGGAAGTCCCTTCCAAGGTAATTTCAGCAATTTTTCGTTGCTTACCCTCTCTGTTTTCTGTGGTAACGTATTGTCTTTTTTGAATGGTAGAAATGGTTGGTGCGTAGGTAGATGGACGTCCAATCCCCAACTCCTCCAACTTCTTTACCAACGAAGCCTCAGAGTATCTGGTCGCAGGTCTTGCATAGCGCTCTAGGGCTGTCAATTTGAGCCTTTCTATGGCGTCACCCACAGTTACTGCTGGCAACAAGCCATCCTCCTCACCATCTTCCTCCTCGTCGTCCTTGGATTCAATATACACCTTCAAAAATCCATCAAAACGAATGACTTCACCCTCGGCCTGAAACTTCGATTTCTTTTGCAAATCTTCCAGGGTGATAACCGTTTTTTCCATTTCCGCTTTGGCCATTTGCGATGCGATGGCACGCTTCCAAATCAAGGAATACAACTTCTTCTCTCGGTTGTCGTCCCCAGCAAATTGCGCCCCAAAATTGGTTGGGCGGATGGCTTCGTGGGCTTCTTGGGCTGATTCGTTTTTGGTGGTATAATTCCGAACCTGTGAATACTTGGGCCCGAACGACTTTTCAATCTTTTCTTTGGCCGCAGACATCGCCAACTTGCTCAGATTTACAGAATCTGTACGCATGTAGGTAATATGTCCGTTTTCATACAATTTCTGGGCGATACGCATTGTGGTGGTTACGTCATAACCCAACTTACGCGAGGCCTCCTGTTGCAAGGTAGATGTGGTGAACGGCGGCGCAGGATTGCGGAAAGTGGGTTTTACTTCCAACCCTGTTACTTGAAATTCGGCATCGATCAGGGATTCCAAAAATGCTTTGGCATCGGCCGCATTCGCCGGCTTCTTTACATTCTCTGCGGTTAGGGTTTTTCCCTCTTTGGTTTTGAATTGTCCTTGTACACGGAAATCAGACTTGGCATCAAATTCATTGATCTCACGCTCGCGCTCGACCACCAATTTTACCGCCACCGACTGAACCCTACCTGCACTCAATTTGGGCTGAACTTTGCGCCATAGAATGGGCGACAATTCAAAGCCCACCAAGCGATCCAACACACGTCGTGCTTGCTGAGCATCAACCAAACATTTGTCGATGGTCCGCGGATTTTCTATGGCATTGAGAATGGCCGTTTTGGTAATTTCATTGAATACAATCCGTTTGGTGTTTTCAGATTTCAATCCCAGCACCTCAAACAAATGCCAACTAATGGCTTCTCCTTCTCGGTCCTCGTCCGATGCCAACCATACCGTTTCGGCATCCTTGGCGTATTTCTTCAGTTCTGCAACCAGTTTCTTTTTTTCATCAGGTACCTCGTATTTGGGGGCAAATCCATTTTTGATGTCGATGGCTCCATCACCCGACGATAAATCTCGGATGTGACCCATACTGGATTTAACAACAAAGCCCTCACCGAGATATTTCTCAATGGTCTTGGCTTTTGCGGGTGACTCTACGATGACTAAGTTCTTGATTGACATGAATTATTTTCCGAAAATGACTGGTTTTTGAATTTGACCTCTTGCGCTGCGCAAACTCACTATGTAAAGGCCTTGCGAGGGCAAAGATAAATCCGACATAAATAGAGTATTTGTAGATTCTGATAGTTGTCCTTCAAAAATGCTGGCCACTGTTCTTCCCTGCAAATCCAGCAATTCAACAACTACCGACTCATTTGGTTTGGTGTTGCGAATCACAATTTTGGCATTGGCCTCTACTGGATTGGGACTAATCTCCATGATTTGGAGATCCTCGCCCAAGGTATTTATGCCTGCCATGTATTGTCCCAAATTGATGTTGTCGATGTAAATGGGATTACCACCAGCACTGATAAAATCTATTCGGAAGGTTAAGTTGCTATTGAGTCCCAATCCAATCGAAGAAAGACTGGGCAATCCCATCACTTTCCACTGGGTGGCTTTGTTGGGTTTAAAATTGTTGGTATATACTTGTCCGGTATACCCCAATGCAGCCCCCGAGCGTTCCATGATTTGCTTGTACGTAGCTCCACAATCTGTAGAAACATACACCCGCAACACATCGGTTACATCTAGGCTGGGCTGGCAATAAGCGGCCATTAGGGTAAATTTCGGTGTCAGCGCACCCATGCCTGAAATGTCTACACTGGGCAAAGTAACACTGTAGGTATTGCCGATGTTCCCTCCCGTAGTGATGGGGGCCTTGTAACAATTGGTTCCCAAATAACTGGTGGTATTTTCTAGCACAAAACGAGAACCCACGGGCGATGAATGGGTAAATTTATCGTCGGTAGTAAATGTCGTTGGGTCACCCTTTTCAAAACTTTGTTCAAAGTTGGCTTTGTTCACGGCCACCGACTTTAAAACTGTGATGTAGCTGGTTTTGGTGGTGGAATTGCTTCCTTTGGCATTTTGAACCGTCAATGACACACTGTATGTGCCGGGCGTTTGATAGGTAATGGTTGGATTCTGTTCTGAAGAACTCGGCTGACTTGAACCCGTAAAGGTCCACGACCAAGCGGTTGGCGCAGATTTACAAGTGAGGTCGTAAAATTTCACCGATTGACCGGCGCATATTACCGTACTGCTGGAAGTAAATGCCGCTACCGGAGCCACACTGCCAGGAGCCACGCCAGTAGCAATCAAATTGGCCACCGACACAACCGCAGCCCTTGGGTAACTGCCATTGGTCAAAACACCATGCATCCGCGATTTTTGTTTCAGTGTAAACAAAGTTTGACACCCCCCATTGGAATAGTCCATATAATTTTCCCACATGTCGGGCAAATCGGGAAAGTCGTTGGTGCAGCTGTTGCCCCCAGAAGGACATGAAGCGTTCACGAATGTGCCATTCACCGGTGGGGTATCATCGATTTGGTCGCCACCAGTACATCCATTTTGGAATGTATGATACAATCCCAACCAATGTCCGATTTCGTGGGTCAATGTTCTCGCGCTATCCGATGCCACTGCAGTGCCTATGGTTCCTACGCGGTCAGACTTTACAACAATGCCGTCTCTAGTTGCATTGGTGGCCCAAGGGAAGCTGGCATAACCCAATACTTCACCGCCATCAATACCCCCTGAGATCGACGTTACCACCCAAATGTTGAGGTATTTTTTGTAATTCCAGTTGATTAGCGACTTCACCTTTTCAGTGGTCATGTCCATCTGCACCCCGGCCGCCGAATACACGCGGTTGATTCCTTCTGTGCAGTTGCCATTGGGATCTATTTTGGCCAGCTCAAATTTGATTTGACAATCGGCAGCAAGTCCGTTAAACACCGAACGCAATTTTGTTCTATTGCCATTCAGCAAATTGAAGTCGTTGTTCAACACACGAATCTGATCTAAGATTTGCTCTCGAGAGATATTTTCTGGACCATTGGTATGAATCACATGAAATACCACGGGGATGGTATAAATGGCCGCCCTACTTTCGATGGTCTTCTCTTTCAGCAAAGCATTGATTTCAGCTTCCGCTTGAGCAACAGAAGGATCCAATTGCTTCAAATGCTGATGATATTGATCTGAACCACACTTATGTTGGGCCGTTGCCCCTTGAAATCCCCCCAATAACCCGAGCCCTAAGGCCAAATAAATCTTAACAAGTCTCATTTTCGTTCCGCAAATTAAATTGAAAGTTTCTGGCTTTATGGCAAGAACTTATAAAATCAATGACATCTATTTTTTGAAAGGGGTTGCTTGATTGACGAATTATTTACCTTGAAAATACATCATTTGGGTTCCGTGACTCATCAAAGAAACCGCCACTACGTCTACCCTGGGCAGACAATCTATACCGGTTTTTTTCAAGTATCCTTTGGCCGCATTTTGCAGATGGTGTCGTTTTTTATAATCCACCGCATTTTCTGGCGAGGCGCCCCATTGATAGGTCCGGGTCTTGACCTCTACAAACACCCAATCAGTGCCCTGCCTGCAAACCAAATCTACTTCATATCGACCTACCCTGCAGTTTTTTTCAACGATGTCGAACCCCTTAAGCCACAACCATGCCGCCGCTCTTCTCTCCCCCTCTCGCCCGATGTGTTGGGCGATGGTCTTGCTATTTTCAATGTCCATCGAACAAAGTTGAAACACCAAAGTGTATAGTGCAAGCCACCCACCCGAAATTGGCTAAATTTGCAACATGTTACCTTGCCAGTTGCATTTATTGCAAAACGAACCCTACGATCAAACATGGAACTTTCAAAAAGGACTGTTCAACGACATGATCGCCAAGAAATCGAACAAGGAAAACACAAGTCCTTTCCATCTAATCATGATAGAACACCCCCATGTGTATACGTTTGGGAAGAGTGCGGACCGACAAAATTTGCTGGCATCAGACGATGTGTTGATTGATATGGAAGCGAAGGTGTATGACATTGAGCGCGGTGGCGACATCACCTATCATGGGCCAGGCCAACTGGTGGTCTACCCCATCTTTGATTTGGAGGCTTTGGGAATGGGCATCAAAACCTTCGTGCAAAGCATAGAACATTGCATCATTCAAACCCTGGCCGATTATGGCATCGTGGCGGGTACAATCCCAGATAGAATTGGGGTGTGGATCGATATCGACCAACCCAACGAGCGGAAAATCGCGGCGATCGGTATCAAATGCAGTCGTTTTGTCAGTATGCATGGCCTGGCAATGAACGTCAACACCGACCTCAGTATGTTCAATCACATCGTGCCTTGCGGGATTGTAGACAAAGGTGTAACGAGCATGGAAATGGAATTGGGCGGAAAAATTGACATGTTCGAAGTAAAAGAGAAAATGGGCAAGCATTTTGTAAATACCTTTGGGTTAGAAATTATATCATGAACAGCAAAACCATCCGCACCCTCATCATCGTAGGGGTCATTCTCATCGTCTTTTTATGGATCAGAGGCAGTTACAATTCACTGGTCGACAAAGACGAAAAACTCGCCACTTCTTTGAAAAACGTAGAGGTTGCTTATCAAAATCGGGCCGACAAAATCGTGCAAATCGCCGAGGCGGTAAGTGCAGAAGCCAAGTTTGAAAAAAGCACTTTGGCAGAAATCACCAATGCCCGCGCCAGTGTTGGACAAATTAAGGTAGGCAACGAACAACTCACCCCTGAAAGTATCGACAAAATCGCCATGACACAATCATCCGCTTTGAGTCGATTGATGGTTGTGATGGAGCGTTATCCTGAGTTGAAAGCCCCCAAAGGATTTGAAAATTTGCAATTCGAAATTTCCGAGTCTGAAAACATGATTCGCACTGCACGTAGCGACTACAATGCGGCGGTTCAGACATACAATATGAGTGTGCGCAAATTCCCGAGCAACATTTTCGCTGGAATCTTTGGCTTTGAGAAAAAGACGGGTTTCGCGGCCGACAAAGGGGCTGAAAAGCGTGTAGATATTAAATCGGCTTTGGGCGAATAACATGTTCGCGCCCATCGCTTTGGTTTTTACCAGAATTGCCATATTATTGGGGTTTCACCGCGAAACTTCGCTCTTTACTGAGACTGAGTCCATCGAGATTGTGGATGCCATCGCGCAAGCCGAGGATAAAACTTCTGCTGAAATTCGCGTGCACATCAGCCACAAATTCAAGGGCGATGATATCGTGGCAGCCGCTGCAAAAACCTTTGCCAAATTGGGCATGGACAAAACCTTGGAGCGCAACGGAATCCTCATCTTTTTGGTCCCCAACAGCAAGCAATTCGCCATTTTTGGCGATGCAGGAATCAATGCCAAGATGCAAGTGGGCGACTGGGACGAGATCCGCAACCACATGCAACAACTTTTCCGCGAGCAACAGTTTAAGGCGGGTATCGTTCGCGGCATTCGT
>VGFS01000054.1 GCA_016868785.1 Bacteroidota bacterium | reverse complement strand
ACGGCGCTGTTTTCGTTGGGGGTACTGTGGCAATTTCACGGGGTGGCCAAGCGGCATTTTGGCTATGAATCGGCCTTTTGGTCTGTGTGTTTGATGGGATTGATGTGGTGGCAGGCGAGTATGGCCGTGTGGATCCGCCCTTATGTTTTTGCACTCCCTTTTGTTTTGTGGGCTTGGGATTTGGTGTTGGGGCTGTTGAACAGCCGCAACAAGATTGGGGAGGTTATTTTGCCGAAGCATTGGGGCTGGTTCGCGGTCAAGTTAGGCGGTGCCCTGGCGGGCGCCGCCTACATCCATTTTTTCGCCGGCCTAACGGCCGGCGCATCCTTCATCGCCCTGTTACTCATCCAACCCAAATTCAATCCCAACCCCAGTGAACATACCCAAGGAATCCACCCATCCTATATCCTGTTCCTCCCCCTCACCTTCGCTTTCCTCTTTTACCTGCCCCACTTGCCCATCACCCTCGCCCAATTTCAACTCGGAGGACTCGGTTGGCTCAACCCGCCCAATGCGGATTTCTTGGCAGGGTTTTTTGCTCATGCTTGTGGACATTCAACCCCAATCCTCATCATTTTCCTCTTGGCCATCGCCTACGCCATTCAATTCGAATTCAGAATCGCCTTCCTCCCCAAACCCGCTTCGCTAAAACGACTTTTACAACAGCCCACCGTCCTGCTTTCACTGGGCTTTCTGCTGGTATACGCCATCGGATACATCTACTCCGTCACCAGAGCGCCCATCCTTCAAAACAACGCGCTGTACTTCGCCTTTCCCCTGCTCATGCTGCTGGCCGCACACGGAATCACACTTGCCCGAAAAGAATTCAGCCCTACACGACAAGCACACAACACATTCCAACAATACTCACAACCACTGGCCATCCTCTTGCCTGCCCTGCTGCTTTTCAATACCGTTTACCAAAAACAGTTTCTTACCCTAGAACGTAAAGGATCCCACCACCGCATCGTGGAACAATCCATACAGTTTAACACAATCCAAACGCAAGCGCAACAAACTGGAGGAACACACAGCGATCTACATATCTGGCTCGACGGTCCATCAGACAACTACCAATTCCACAAAGGCCAAACCTTTTATAAACACAAGATTGCGAACATTCCCCAAACGGTGTATTTTGAATCGGCCGGACCTACCCTCTCTTTCATTGCCCAGCAAATCCAATCTCTAAAGCCCGGCGCCCAAGTGTTTTTCGGACTTCAATCGGGCAGTCAACCCTGGCTCCTACCCTTAATTGAATCGCATTTTAACTACACTTCGCGATATCAAGAACCGTTTGCATCAACCGCTCAACCCCCACAGCCCCAATCCAAAACACGAGAGACATCAAATACACGGAAGAAATCCAAAAATGAAGGCCTGCAGCCAAATAGCCCTACCCACGAATTCCTTATCGGAGGAGAATGGCTCACCCTGGCAGAACCCTGGACACCTGAATTCACTCCAGACGATTTCCACCTCAAAGAATCGCAATTCATTCAAAACACCGCCGATACCACCACTTTATCAACCGCAATCCCGCTCAAACAATTCAAACCCTCTACCAATGACGTTATCCTCATTGTGGTGAAAGTCGATGACTCCAAAGGCGAAATTCAATCGTCGCTCTGGAATCCCAACAAACCGGAAAAATATCGTTTTTCACATGAAATCTTTCACAATACCCATCAAATCGATTGGCGCAGTACCAAAATTGCAGACTACGAAACCGCTGGATTCCACTATGCCCTGCATGCCATTAAACTGGCCGACATACCGGGCTGGAAACAATCCACAGAATTACGACTTCATATCACCGCTGCCAGCCAATGTTTGATTGGGAAATACTCAGGAAATCCTTACCTGTATGGCGTTCTGCCTTAATTTGGGACCAAAATACCTGCATCCACCCCCTCACAGCAGCGCTGCACCAGAGCCTCCAACGAAACCACTGCATAAAAAAGCCACTCGTTGGAAACGGAAGTTTTTTATCATGATCGCGCAAGACGAGATGTTAAAACTTATTGAAAATGCGACGGGTCAACCACTGTAAATACCCGGTGTAAATTGAAGCCCAAACGCACGCCAGCCGTACCCCAACGATCGAAAGTTCGGGTGATAAACATCGACTCGTTCAAACCCACACTGTTGGTAAAATCAAACTGGAATACGTGACCGCCGGTCTCCACATCCAAACCCACAGAAAAACTGTTGTAAAACACGCCATTGCCATTCAAAATGGGAATGTATTCCATGTTCAAAGAGGTCCGCGAACTTAACTTATTGCGGAAGCCCATGCCCAATGCAAATTGAGTGTTTTGGGTGCCAGTGCCCACAAATGACTCGGTTCCACCGTCGTAAATTTTATTCAAACCCGAGTGCACCACCGTAGGCGAAATCACCCACGAAAAATCATCGTTCACCTTTTTACCAATGATCACCTGTCCAACAAAATTCAAACGCTCCTTTCCAGGAATGCCCCATGGCACCGTAACTGGACCTGCAATACCAATGAGTGTGCGATTATACCGGGTATTGCGGAAATCCACGGCACCCAACAACAACACAGACAGCGGTTTTTTGTTGTCGCTGGTTTGGTGCATCAGGCGATATTTCAGATAAGCGTCCGCCCCTTTCTCGGTATTCACATTGTATCTACCCAACCCCACCATTAAGTTTTCATTCACGCCATACTCCCCACCGAAACGAATGGTCGCGATATCAAAACCAAAGGCATTCACCGCATCTTCGCGGTTAAAATCGGTGGCTCCGCCATTGATTGCGCCAAAACGATGGCTCATTTTAAAGTCGAAAACACCGGGATCCACCAATTCAAGACTCTGTAAATTCACCACTTTGGTGGTTTTAAAGGCGTATTGCACCTTCTCTGCCACCGGTGCCGAGGGCTCATCGAACAGAGAAAAACTGGAATCGTCTTGGGCTTTTACATGGATCGACAAAATAGATAAAGTGCCAAGGGCTAGTGTCTTCACCCAGCTGCCCATTTGTTGCCTACACTTTACCATCTTCTTACGATATTAAATCCGAAACGGAGGTTTGAGGTCTCAAAAGACCCGTTTTCTTGGGTCATATAGAACGATTCATTCATGGATTGCGCGTTGCTTACACTCAACTGAAACACGTGCTTGGCGGTATAAATTTCGAATCCCAACGCCATGTAGGGGTTGAGGGGTATGTTCACCGTTTTCGAGGCGCCGCTGGGCGATGGCATGGTTGATAAAAAGGGCTTTTGAATTTCTGCTGTTACCGCATATCGTTCCGAAAACTTCATACGACCGTACGCGCCCATCACTGCGATATCGTTGGATTCTGTTGACAGATCCACCAAATTCACGTGTACCAGACTCGGCGTTACCGCCAACAACAAGCGATCATTGATGTTTTTGCTGATGATCAACGTATTTACAAAGCGCAATCGGTTGCTAAAATAAAAAGGCTCCGGTGAGATATTGCCGCGAAGCTGGGTATTCACCGACACATTGCTGTACCAAGACGCCGTTACCTCCGACTTATTGTCGCGCTGGGCAACGTGGTCGGATTGCTTCGCCTTTCCTTTGATTTGATATTTGAAATAAGCATCGGCAATTTTGTTCATACTGCTGCGCGATACCCCCACGGTGAGTCGGTCAGATAATCCCGCATCAAACCCAATGCGCATGTAACTCTGGTCTAAGCCATACCAGTCGTAGGCACCGCTGCCAAAGGTTCCAAATCGGTGTTGAATGAATAGTTCCCACTCCCCTTTTGGCAATCCCACGGCACCTTGCACATTGATGATGCGCAAACTCTTTCTCTCCAAGCTCAAGGCTGGCGGAATGTACAAGGAGAGCGATTTTTCAAATTGCTGGGGGATAAAAGCGCCATCAACCACTGAAATGGAATCACTGTTGGATGGTTTGGCAATCGTAACTGAAGGACAAACCGCCAAAATGCCAACAATGCCAATGGATAGTAAAGTTTTGTTCACAGCTTATTTATTGGGGCATGCCGTTTTGAATCCATTTGTCAACCTGTGAAATTTTACAGTCACTCAATTTCCCACCAGGAGGCATCAAACTGTACCCATTTTGTTTGAGGGTACCCATCAGACTGCCTTTCACGGCATAGGTTTTGACCAAATCATAGGTGGTGAGTGATACACCCGCTGAGGCACCACTGCTGCCATGACAGCCAATGCAACTTTGGTTAATCAACGGCGCGATGTTTTTGGTGTAGGTGGGATTGGCCGAATCACAACCGGCAGATCCATAATTTTCTGCCTTATTATCGTAATAGCATCCCTGCAGAGCAAGGGCCAATAGGCCAGTGATTATGCAAACCGACAGTATACCGAAACGCTTAGTCATTGGGGGCTCCTTTCTGAATCCATTTGCTCAAAGCAAATGGCGCCATTGGGATCACCCATCTGCTCGTGTTGGCAGGATTGAATCCCCCAAACGGCAAGCAATGAGAAGGCCGCAATGATTGAGAATTGTGTGATTTTCATGGATAAAATGGATTTGGTTATTTTGCTAATGGACAATCTACAGCAATGGCGATGTCATCGGAAACAGAGGCTGAGCTGGCCGCAGGAATTTTAATTTGGTAATCAGAACATTTGATGCGGAAGTTGGCTTTTAAGGTCACAGCACCGTCTTTCACCACAATTTTACCGGGTACAATAATATCTCTGGTTACACCGTGCATCGACAATTTACCTATGGCTTCCACGGGATATTCTCCGTTTTGGATGAAGTTCACCGCGGCGATATTCTTGATTTGTCCTTTGAATTCACTGTACTGAAAACGCGAAGTTTCCATGTAATTCTCTTGGAAGTGTTTCTGCATCAAGGCGGATTTGAAGATGAAACCATTCACAGGAACGCGGAATTGTATTTTGTTTTGGGCAACTTCTATTCCCGCTTGCACTTGACTATTGATGGCAGAGAATTCCTCGATCGATGTCTTACTCACAAAAGAGATTTTACCGGCAGAAGTTTTGTAAAACTGACCAAAAGAGAGCATTGGCATCAATGCAATGGCGGCAAGAATTAGATATTTTTTCATCATGGTAGTGTTAGTTGTTTAATTGGTTAGAATCGGTTTGTTCAAGTTCCACGGATTTTGAAACATCCGCTTTGTGGGGCTCATGTTTTAGTAAAGTACAACGACTCATGTCGATCTTTTTCTCCGCAAACAAGTCATCGGCCGACATTGGCACCATCAGACCGTCGCAGATACATTGCAAGGTTACTACATCGCCAGCCAGGATTCCACTTACTGTAGATTGGTAATCCTGGTGGAAACTGGCATTCAAGTTAAACCCTTCCACACCCGTTTTGATTTGAAGGGTTAGGCTGCTATCGCCCATCACATCCACCACTTCTCCCGAGAATTTCACGCTCTTACCCACAAAAGCCGAGAAGGTTCTCGCCGCTCCGGTATCTGCATTGAGCTCAGCTACCCATTCGTTCAGGTTTTTTTCGAAATCGGGCTTACCCGCCACTTGATTTTCAGGGGCTTTGTTCCATAGATAATAACCTATGACTAACCCCACAATGAAAAGAACCAATACCAACCAGAGAATGCGACGTTTATTCATAGTTTTTGTGATTTTTGCAATTAGTGAAACAGATGTTGCGAGTTTTGTAACAACAAATATGCCACGAACCCCCAAAAGATGAAACGAATAATTTTTACAATAGTTTTTTTGAGCCAGATTGTTTTAATCGCTCAGAACCAACCGAACAGAACCCTATTTTCAGCAGAAAAGATATATACCGCCGATACCGCTTTCACCACTGCCAAAGCCATGGTGATCGAAAATGGAATCATCCTGTATGTTGGAGACGTCAAAACGGCCGATTCCCTCTACCCCGCAACAACAAAAATGGAATTCCCCGGCAAATTCATTTATCCCGGATTGATCGATGCACATTGTCATTTCTTGGCCTACTCAAAAGGATTGACTGAAGTAGATTTGGTGGGCACCAAATCAGAAGCAGACGCGGTGAAACGCGCCAAGAAATTCGCCAAGAATAACACACTGCCCTGGCTCATTGGCAGGGGTTGGGATCAAAACGATTGGACCAACAAATCATTTCCATCCATGGCGCTGCTCAACAAGGCCTTTCCCAATACCCCGGTCTGTTTCAGTCGGATCGATGGTCACGCCGTTTGGATCAACGATGCCGCAGTAAAAGTATTGAATCTCAACACGAATGCAACCATCCCCGGTGGTGAATTTGTGAAAGTAAACGGACAATTCCATGGCATATGCATTGACAACGCCGCAGATTTGGTAAAATCACAGTTGCCCAAAGTCCCCTTTTCGGCATGGGAAAAAGGGTTGGCTACAGGATTGAAAAACTGTCACGCACAAGGACTTACCCAAATTGCTGAGGCGGGAATTTCTCTGGACGACATTGCGCTTATCCGCGACTTACAAAGCCAAGGCAAACTCAACCTGCGTATCTATGGCATGCTCTCTCTGAGTGAGGAAAATCTGGGCTACATCTCGCGCAACGGCATGATCTACTCCGATTTGTTTACCATGCGGTCGGTAAAAATGTATCTCGATGGTGCTCTGGGATCGCGCGGTGCCTTGCTAAAAGGCGATTACTGTGACCAACTTGGACATAAAGGCCTGCAAATCATGGATGTAGGCAAATTCGAAATGTATCAGCAATACTTGCTAAACAAAGGTTTTCAGGTATGTGTGCATGCCATTGGCGACAGTGCCAACGCCATCGCTTTGAGGACCTTCCAAAAGAATATCCCCCAAGGGTACGACGCCCGTTGGCGCATCGAGCACGCGCAAATTGTGAGCGGAAAAGACCAGAAGATTTTTGCCACCCGCAGCATCATTCCCAGTGTGCAACCCACCCATGCCACATCGGATGCGCCTTGGGCTGACGAGCGACTTTGTAGCACTGCTGCCAAAGGCGGATATGCTTATCAAAATTTGTTATCGCAGGCAAGGGTCATGGCATTGGGCACCGACTTCCCCGTGGAGGGCATATCACCGATGAACACCTTCTATGCTGCCACACAGCGCATGGATGCTGCTGGTAAATTGGAACGACCTTTTATTGGTGAGCAGGCGCTCAGCCGAAAACAAGCCCTCTGGGGTATGACATTGTGGGCCGCCTACGCCAATTTTGACGAAACCCGCACGGGGTCGTTAGAGCCTAGCAAAATGGCCGATTTTATTGTGATGGACAACGACATCATGACTGTAGATGCAACCAAAATACCCAAAGCCAAGGTGTGGCATACGTACATCGGCGGAAAAGTTGTTTACCAACGCTAACATCAATCATTTCATTTGCATCATACTATATTCAACAATGGATATCAGACTGCGAATGCAGAGTAGTGATTCACTCATGAAAATCCAATCTCTCTGCATAAAAGGCTGAGGTCTTTATTTTTGAGCCAAATTTTTCGTATATTTGCACTCCCGAAAAAGGTCGGATGGCCGAGTGGCTAGGCACGGGTCTGCAAAACCCTTTACAGCGGTTCGAATCCGCTTCCGACCTCTAAATTGAGCCCCCTTGTGAGAAACGATGGGGCTTTTTTATTGTTAGGGATTGATTATCAAGATTTCACGCAGAATGGTTCCATTGGTTTCTAGTTCCACGTGATAGGTCTTTGTGCGATTGGCATCGTACAGTGGCAGGGCGAATACACTCTCCCCTTTGGGCAATCCGCCCGGAAATTCATGCTTCAGGAACGATTTGTTATTGGCATCGCGAAGGGTTAGCGTACAGGGCGCCTCCTCGGTCATGTTGATCATGAAATAGACTTTCCCGTTTTCGGTATTGGTGAATGCTTGAAAGTGGATTTGTCCGTTTTTGCCTTGTTCAACCCCTCGGACATCATTGAGCGATAGTTTTTGTGCGGGGTCGCGGAATTCGTTGTTGCGTTTCCAATAAACGGCGTAGGCATGGGCTTCTGCTTTGCTTTCATCGGCATCGTTATCGAAAAACACATTGGGTGCCGTGGTAGAGAATCCTCCCACGAGGTGGCCGAGGAGCTGGGAATCGCCTTGCAAGGATTCCAAATCAATCACATCGGTGCCTTCCATCCGCGGGACCGTGGCTGCGGGAATGAATTCGGTGCCTGCCCCAATGCCTTTGGGTAATGGAATGTTCAGGGCGTATTCGCTGTATTCATTGGCCGCCGTGCGCTCGATCAACGATACCGTAGACACCACCGGCACATCGGGGTCTTGGGACAATTTGCCCGAATCATTGAAATAATACTGGGCGATGCCACCAAAAAACAGAAAAAACTGCGCATCCACTTTGTGGGAATACAGCGATGTATGGGCGCTGTGGTATTGGTTTAGCAGTTGGTTGAATTGGGGCACCGGCTCCAGGGTGCTGCTGTATGGATTGACCTCGATCAGGTTGGTAAACGGGATATTGGCCCGCGATTGGAACACCCCTGAAAACACCATGAGGTCTTTGCGCACCGGGGGAAATGGCGTTGGGGGTAACGAGT
>VGFS01000053.1 GCA_016868785.1 Bacteroidota bacterium | reverse complement strand
TGGCCCCATGGTTGCAAGCACAATCCGTGATACCCAAACTTCTCGTTTTGCTTACATCATTCCCCGTGCGGTATTGGGCAATATGGTTCACCATGACACCTTGGTTTCCATGGAATTTTATCGCGTGTCAGGATCAGCCCCAAACACCAGCACCACCTGCAAAATTTGGCTCAGCAATACAAGTCGCAACGATTTTGGCACAGGAAAACTTCATTTTCCCACAGAAAGAAACAATTCACAACTTGTTTTTTCAGGCAGTCCGTCTAGCTACATTGGAGGCAATGAAAAATTCTACAACCTACCCTTTAACAACAAGGCCTATGTATTTGATACAACCCAAGGCGACAACCTCCTTTTGTTGGTAGAATACAATCAAATCAAAAAGCAAGCCTCCACATTACAATGGTATTTCGAAGGGCCTGCGACGGTGAGTGCTTACGCAGTAAATCAGGTAAAATACGGGATTGGCGTAAATCCGGTTGACAGTCTGCCGAGCAGTACGAGTTATCACGCAACCATGATTTTCAATTTTCCCAAATTCAACCAAGATTTGGCGATAATCAAAGTTTATTCACTGGGCAAAATCCCACTGCCTTTGGGCAAACCAGACAGTGTTCAGGCATTGCTCAGAAACGTTGGGAAAAAGACCCTCAGCAATTTCACGGTATTTACCCATTCTAAAGGCTATAACAAGCAAAAAGACAGTTTTCAAATCACATTATTGCCAGGCGAGGAATCCTTCTTTGATGTGCCAGCCCTCAACCCCCTCAATGTTGGATTAGATTCGGTTTTCGTAACGAGCACCGATAAAAATAGCAGTAATAACAGTGGGGTTTCTTACAGGCTGGGCAATCCAAATATTTATAGTTATCGCGATGTAACTCTTTCTCCTGCCTCCGGTGGTATTGGTTTTAACGGTACTACAGGCGATTTTGTAGCCCGGTTCTTTTCCAATTCACCCAAGTATATTAACCAAGTAACGGTCGCATTCGGGTTTGGAGGTGAGCCATTTAAGGTAGGAATTTGGAAATGTGATTCCATCACCAAAAAACCCAGCACACTGATTTATCAGAGTGATTCACTCACAAGCAAAACCGGGAATTACATCCTCGACTTTAAAAAACCTGTGGCCATAAATGGGTCGTTTTTTGTAGGTGTCAGACAATTGGGCACAAGCAACGTGTCATTTGGATATCAAATGGAATCTCCCGTTCGTCCAAAAACCTTCTTTTATGTAGAACCTCTGGGATCCACGAATTGGGTAGATTTCGCGCCAGACGCTCCTTTCAAATTTCTCATTGAACCCAGGCTTCAGGCCGATATAGATATTGCTGCCATATCCGTAGACCAACCGCGAGATTCTATCAATAAATACAACAAAGACACCATCGCCCCCGAGGGAATTATAAGGAATATTGGTGTTCAAAATGCCACAGACAGTTTTGACATACGTTGTGAGATTTGGTATGGTGCCAACAAGCAGTATAGCCAAACCATTCGCGACACTTTAAGCAGTGGCGCCAAAAGAAAATACGTTTTCCCAAAAACCTATGTACCCACATCATATGGCGAGCACAAAGTCATGCTCATAGTGAAAAAATTGGGCGATCAAGTTTCTGATAATGATACACAAACGCGCATATTTTATGTGGGTGTAAAACGGGATGTCATGATAAATTCTGTGTACGAACCGAGCGAGGGCAGTGGCTATAACTACAAAACAGACACGCTGATGCCTATGGCGAATATCCAGAACATTGGCTATGACAATTCCCCCACATTCACCGTACGATGCCGAATGTTCCAAGGGTCTAAGGTGGTATATAACCAAACCCAGCTGCTCAATTTACCCAAATTTCAATCGAAAATTCTATTCTGGCCCACCTACAAATGTGGGGATACCGGAAAAATCAAGGTGGTTTTCACCACAGAAATGTCAACGGATGCCTACAAAATCAACGACACACAATCTCGGTATATCTTTATTCGAAAAATTGTAGATATCGGCGTGGATTCCCTGCGGTCGCCAGATGTAGCTACTTTCCACAAACCTGGTGTGGCGTTGCCCATCAAATATTTCATTTATAACGATGGCTTGGTGGCTGCTTTCAATGTTCCCTTTTACTGTTCGATATACGGTCCAACCGGCAATCGCCTCTATTACGATTCGGTAAAAGCCTATTTGCAAGGATTGTTTGGCACGGACGTAACGATGCCTAAGAACTTCACGCCCAAAACTTTGGGAAAATACAAGTTGGTGGTAAAAACCCGGTATAATTTGGACCTGTTCAATGACAATGATTCAATGGTTCGATATTTTAATGTGGGCAAACCTTATGATTTCAAGGCGTTAGACATCAAACGGCCCGCAAAGAATGAAGTGTTGAGCATTGGTAAGCCCAGCATCGCGCCGAAACTGGTGCTTCAAAATTTGGGTTATCTGAAAAATACAGGTCCCGCTGTATGCGAAATATTTTTCAATGGCAATCGCATTTACTACGACATTAAAAACATTACGTTGGACACATTCAAAACAGATACGGTGGTTTTTGCGGCTACGTTTAGACCCATGAATGTGGGTGAGTTTACCATCCGTTGTTATGCCAATTTGGGTTCAGACATGGACAGAACCAACGACACACTGTTACAAAAATTCAGTGCCGTGGTGGGTAAGGACGCATTCCCAACGGGGGTAAAAACCCACAATGATAGCACACGATTTGATTTGGCTGACACCCTTCATTGGGTTGATGTGGTTATTGAAAACCAAGGGGCCGATAGTATCCGAAAGGTGTTGGTGAATGTCTCAATCTTTGAACAATCACAAAGAACGGCTTACGTTTCTCAAGTAACACAACTTGCTGGAAAACAGCAAGGTACACTTAGGTTTCAATTACAACACAACTTTGGTGCACTTGGAGAAGCCAAGATGTTGGTCTTCACAAGTTCGTTTGAGGATCAGAACATTTTTAACGATTCACTTTGGCAAACGTTAGACATTGGCTTGTATCAAGACCTAAGGTTGTTGAAAGCCGTCCAACCTGAAAAATCAACCCGGCTTGTCAAGAATGATTCTATCCGATATCCCCGCGTTTTATATACCAACGGTGGATCAAAAAATACCACCCGGGAAAATCGCTTAATTTACAGAATCAGCCAACCGTCGAGTGGCAAAACCATATACCTCGACACAGCCACCACAGGCAACATCAAACCGGGAGATTCTAGTTGGGCAAACTTTTACAAACCATTAATATTCCCTGAGGCTGGGGCTTATTTGATGTCGTGCTACGCCGAAAAACCCTACGACGGCCTGCGGGGCAACGATACCCTACAATATATACTTTTTGTTGAGGAAGCTGCGGGCACCCATGATTATAGCAATCAGTGGCAGCTGTATCCCAACCCGGTAGACAATGCGCTAACCTTGGTTTCTCCCAATGGAAATCTGGGTTTCAACATTGTGATTTTAGATGCAAATGGCCGACAGATTTATGCAGAAACTTTTACCAAATCTGTGGCACAATTGAACACTAGGGCTTTTGCTTCAGGTTTCTATACAGTAAAATTGCAGTGCGGAAGCAATACGCTTACGCGCAGCATCATCATATGTCATCCTTAATCAAAATCAAAGCGATACCTGCACTGTATGCGGGATTGCTCCTGCTGGTTTGCGGCTGTGGAACCATTCAACCGGAGGTACCAACAACGGCGAATCAAGTTGTGGCGGTAAAACCCATGCCCTCTGTGGCTTCTACCATTAACATACCCATTCGGGTTGAGTTGAAGCCTTTCATCAAACTTGCCGATCAATCATTTGATAAAGAATTCAAAGGATCAGACAATCCCTGTTCTGGTCTGCGATATCAATATAAGTTAAAGCGCGAACCGATTCAATTGAGTGGCAAGGGGAAAACCGTATTTTTGGGCTTAGACGTGGCTTATGGTTTCTCTGGAGAATATTGTGCTACTTGTGTTTTCGATAATTGCATCAACCCGCCCATTCCTTTCAGTTGTGGTTGGGGCGATGAGTCGCTGCGCAGGGCCAAAATCAAGTTAAAAAGCGATGTTGAACTAACGGCTAACTACCGCATTAAGTCGACCACGAGCTTCACAGAATTCATGCCCATAGACCCTTGTCGTGTGACTTTCGCCCAAATCAATATCAACGATGTGCTCATGAGTCAGATTCGCCCCGAATTGGGCAATTTGGCCAAGATGATTGATGCAGAGATCGGGAAACAAGACTTGAAGCCTTACATCCTACCCGTTTGGAAAGCATTACAAGAGGATATCCAAATTCCAGCAACTGGCTATTTGCGATTTCAGCCACAAAGTTTATCGGTTAGTGAGATCAATATGAGTGGTTCTATTTTGAATTTCAATGTTGGATTAACCGCCATTCCTACCATTCAAAGTTCACCATGGAACAAGCCCACGACACCACTTCCAACCCTTTCACCCTATAAAAAGGGCAACGGTTTTGAGGTGTGCACCGACCTAAAAATGAACTACGATAGTTTGTCAAAACAGCTATTCGAAATCATGAAAACGGAGAGCTATTCTTTGGGTAAGGAGAAAATCAATATCACATCCCTCAAGTTGTTTCCTGCGGGAGAAAAGTTGGGTGTGGCTGTGGGGTTCGCCGGGACCAAAAAGGGCATTTTCTATCTGTTGGGTAACCCATCGTTCGATAACTCAAAAGCCTCTTTGGCGTTGAAAAACGTGGAATACGACATTGCTACCAAGAACGTTTTGATTAAGACTGCGAAATGGATGATGGACGAAACCATCCGCAAAAAATTGGAAGAGCAGATGGTGTTTGATCTTTCTGATTTGATGAATTTGACGAAAAAATCCATTGGTGAATCCCTGAATCAAACCATGGATGACGGCATCAAAATCAAAGGAAATTTAAAGTCGTTGGAAATTAGCGGCTGGAGTTTACAGCAAGACGCCTTGTGGGTGAGGGCAAGAACACTTGGAGATATTCAAGTAATTATGGATTAAACCCTATTGTATTAAAAGGCGTTTAGAACTGTCTTTAGTAAAAAAGGGGGCCAAAGGCCCCCTTTTTTTGTATCGTTTCCTTTAAGAATTATCCGATTTTTTCAATCAAATCAGCAACACGTGCGCTGTAGCCGGTTTCGTTGTCGTACCAACCCACAACTTTCGCAGTATTTCCAATCACTTGGGTCAACTCCGCATCATAAATGCAAGAATGTGTATTTCCCACGATGTCAATGCTCACAATGGGATCTTCGTTGTATTCCAAAATGCCTTTCATTGGACCCTCAGCGGCTGCTTTCATTGCTGCATTGATCTGCTCTACAGTGGCAGGCGTTTTCAATACACAAGTGAAATCCGTAACTGAACCATCTGGAATGGGAACACGCATCGCGTTTCCGTTCAATTTGCCTTTCAAATGTGGCAATACCAATCCTACGGCTTTTGCAGCACCTGTGCTTGTAGGAACAATGCTATAGGCAGCGGCACGGGCACGACGCAAATCTTTGTGCGGTGCATCAGCCAAGTTTTGATCTGCCGTGTAAGCGTGGATGGTTGTCATGAAACCTTGCTCAAGACCAAAAGCATCATCCAATACTTTTACCATTGGCGCCAAACAGTTGGTCGTGCAGCTTGCATTCGACATGATTGATTCAGTACCGTCGATTACTTCACTATTCACACCCAAAACTACAGTTTTCACATCACCGGTTGCAGGGGCAGAAATTACAACTTTCTTCGCACCGGCTTCTACGTGCATCGCTGCTTTAGCGGCATCCGTGAAAATACCTGTAGATTCCAAAACTACATCTACACCCATAGCGCCCCAAGGCAATGATTTAGGATCGCGCTCAGCAAGGGCTTTGATTTTCTTGCCGTTGATGATCAAATGTTCTGCATCAGAAGAAACGGTGCCGGGGAATTTCCCGTGAACAGAATCGAATTTCAACAAATGCGCCAAGGTGGCATTGTCGGTTAGATCGTTGATCGCAACAACCTCAACACCAGGTTTGTTGATCAAAAATTTGAATGCGTGACGGCCGATACGACCAAATCCATTGATGGCTACTTTCATGATATTCTATCTATTGATTTTTTTTGCAAATTTACGTGTTTTTGTTGGAGTGCTTTGTCAGAAAATCGGAATAGGTCATTTCAATTCCCGAACGAAGATCTGTTTTGGGTTTCCATCCAGTAGCGAACAATCTTCCTGAATCCATGAGTTTTTTGGGTGTTCCGTTGGGTTTTGAACTGTCAAATACAATGTTTCCATTGAATCCAACAATGCGAGCCACAGTTTTTGCCAAATCACCAATGGTGATATCGCTACCGTAACCCACATTCACAAATTCCTTTTCGTTGTAATTTAGCATGAGGTATACCAATGCGTTTGCTAGGTCATCGGCGTACAAAAATTCACGCATCGGAGAACCATCGCCCCAAACTACAACGTCGGGGGCACCAGACTCTTTAGCCTCATGAAACTTGCGAATCAAAGCGGGCAACACATGGCTATTTTCTGGATGATAGTTGTCGTTTGGGCCGTACATATTGGTGGGCATAGCGGAAATGAAATTGCACCCATATTGGTCTCGATATGCCTCACACATTTTTATACCCGTAAGTTTCGCGATGGCATAGGGTTCGTTGGTTGGCTCCAGATACCCACTCAACAAATAGTCTTCTTTCAACGGCTGAGGTGCCAATTTGGGATAGACACAAGAACTGCCCAAGAACAACAATTTCTTTACCCCAAATACATAGGCGTTATGGATCAAGTTGTTTTGAATGCTCAGATTATCGTACAGAAACTCCGCCCTGTAAGTATTGTTCGCCAAGATTCCTCCCACTTTAGCGGCAGCTACGAAAACGTAATCTGGTTTTTCTTCACGATAAAATGCTTCAACAGAGGCTTGATTTCGCAAGTCAACTTCCGCACTGCTTCTGGTAACTATATTCTCATACCCCAAGCGTTGCAACTCGCGAACAATGGCGGATCCCACCATGCCTCGGTGGCCAGCCACGTATATCTTCGCCTCTTGTTCCATTATTCGAAATAATTCTTGGTTTGGAACCCGCCATCTTTCAAATAGGTTTCTTTCTGCATCACTTTGATATCGCTTTGCATCATGTCAGTGACCAAGTCTTGTAGTGTGTGCTTGGGCGACCATCCCAACTTTGTGCGGGCTTTGCTAGCATCGCCGATGAGCAAATCTACCTCGGTGGGACGGAAATATTTGGGGTCTACAAACACCAATTCTTGTCCGATCGCCAACGCACATTTTTGTCCAGTTGCCGCCTCAAAAGCCGCTTCATCGATGCCATCAACGTACCCTACTTCGTTCACGCCTTCACCTTTAAACGCCATGGCAATACCCACATGTTTGAAGCTCATGCGTACGAAATCCCTAATTTCTGTGGTTACGCCGGTTGCGATAACAAAATCCTCCGCTTTCTCTTGCTGCAATATCAGCCACATGGCCTCTACGTAATCTTTGGCGTGGCCCCAATCTCGCTTTGAATTCAGGTTACCCAAGTACAATTTATTTTGCAAACCCAAGGCGATGCGCGCGGTAGCGCGGGTGATTTTTCTGGATACGAAAGTTTCCCCACGGATGGGACTTTCGTGGTTGAACAAAATTCCACTGCAAGCATAGATGTCGTAGGCCTCACGGTAGTTTACCGTAATCCAAAATCCATACATCTTTGCCACAGCATAAGGACTTCTGGGATAGAAAGGTGTTGTTTCCTTTTGGGGGATCTCTTGAACCAAGCCGTACAATTCACTCGTTGAGGCTTGATAAATGCGTATTTTCTTCGTCAATCCCAATATTCTTATCGCCTCTAACAATCGCAGTGTTCCCAGTGCATCGCAGTTGGCCGTGTATTCGGGGGTTTCAAAACTCACATGAACGTGGCTCATGGCTCCCAAATTGTAAATTTCATCTGGTTGTACCTCTTGAATGATGCGAATTAGGTTGGTTGAATCCGTTAAATCACCATAATGCATCTTAAAATTGGCCCCTTCGATGTGCGGATCTTCGTAGATATGGTCTACCCGGTCTGTATTGAATAATGAACTACGACGCTTGATTCCATGCACCTTGTAGCCTTTTTTCAGAAGAAATTCGGCCAAATAGGCCCCGTCTTGTCCGGTTATACCGGTGATTAATGCAACCTTCATTATTTTGCACAAAATTACACAAAACATTTATGGTGTTATTGTTTGCCCACCAAAATTCTGCGCGACTTCACTACATTATTGAGGAAGTTGTTTTGGGTCGTTTGGGCATACAGGTTCGCCTTACCCAAAGTTTGGTGGAATTTCAAAATGAGATTGCCACTTTAAAGATTGCATATTCCCCTTCACCCGATGGTTTTTTGGCGCTCAACAATTGTGTGTGGGTGCATGATTCTGGATTGTTGTTTGAGGGTTTCGTTCGTAAGAAAAGCGATTTTCCAACCCTTCAACAATATCCGATCAAACAGGCTACTCTCCCTACGGGTGGTTCTAACCTCGAGCGCCTAGAATCTATTTGGGGTTTATTTCCATTTCTACCCAACAAATCCGCGAGTCTCGCCAATGTCAACGCCATTGATTTGGACTCATCCGTGATTCCATTTGATTTATTTTCTGCGATATTTTGGAGTCTCACCCGTTATGAGGAAGTGCAATGGGGAATTGCTCAGTCAACAAATGGTACGTCACAAAATAATAAGATCGATGCTCACGGGCGGTATCCGGCGAGCGAAAGTTTGTTTGCACAAAACCAGTGTTTAGAAATACCATTGGTAGATCAGTGGACTTATTTGTTGGGCCATTTCTTGGGAACAAAACCCAGCAACGATTGGTCAATTGTTGCTACGGCGGATATTGATATGGCTTTGCGTTATGGCGGCAGAACGGCCATTACGCAGTTGGCTTCCTTGCTGAGGGATTTGATCAAGATGCCCCAACTGGTTTTCGAACGCTTGGGTGTTTTACTTGGAAAAAAGGACCCGTATGCCATGGATAATGGCACTTTAGATTTGCTGAAAAACACGGATCTCGCAGACAGATTTTCCCCTAAATTATTCCTTCTTACATCGGCCAAAAGAGACCAACGAAACAAGCAAATCGGCCAACGCGCACTGAAGAAAGAATTTCAACGAATCAAAAAACAGGTTACCTTCGATACACATTGGGTAGGGCTTCATCCATCGTGGCAAGAAAAAAGCAATGCCATGAAAACCATAACTGCCTGGGAAGAAGAAAAACAGACCTTTTCTACAATCATT
>VGFS01000052.1 GCA_016868785.1 Bacteroidota bacterium | reverse complement strand
AAAAGGGTGTCAAACTCGGTCAGAAAGTCGTTCTAAAAAGTTTGATTAAAAGCAGTCAGTTTGAAGTTGCACGGTCGCAAAATAGGGTTGCAGGTAACTCGATTATATACGAAACTATCACAATCACATAGGAATTGCAGATTGCGTATTCACGATTTTATAAAACACCCAATTACTTCGTTATTCCTTCTATTCAGAAGATAGGTGTTTCAATCTGTGCCAGTTTTCTGTGCCATGTTTTCATCAAAAATCCCATAAAATCCTGAATTATAGAACAACAATAATATTGACTATCAATTACTTACAAAATATACCGCAATATTCATAACCCTGAGGTCGGGGGTTCAATTCCCCCCTTCGCTACAACAAAAGAAAAGTCATCAGCAATGGTGACTTTCTCTATTTAGTCACGTTTCAAATTGTGTAAATTTGCAAGAATGCAAATCGCGTATCTCATACATTGATTTAAGATGAAGAAAGTAAAATCGATAGCCACTTTGTTGGGCCTCTTTTTTTGGTGCGTACAGCTTTTGTCGCAATCAACAGATCAAACACATTGGGTTGGTTATTGGAAAGGCACGGTGGCTGCTGGTCCGATGCAAATTGGATTAACATTCCACGTTACTTGGGAAGACGGCCAACTCAAATCTACATTGGATGTCCCGATGCAAGGCCTTAAAGACTGCGCAGTGGAGTCCACGGTGGTGGAGGACAAAACAGAAACAATGACATGGACTTTGGGATTTGGCGCATCATTTACAGGGAAATTGGTAAACAACAAACAACTACAAGGGACATGGAAACAAAACGGACAGGAAATTCCGTGTGTATTTTATCAAAGTTTGTTCGACCGCAAACCACAAACGCCTGTAGCCCCGTTTCCGTACGAGGTAAAATTGGTAGATTTCTCACATCCCTCGGGGAAATTGAAGTTCTCAGGTACCCTGACTTACCCAAAATCACCCGACAACGCTGGAGATTGGTCTGGAGAAAAGCTCCAAGAGGCAGCCGCTGGAAGCAGAATGGCCTTGCCGCCCAAACCCATTCTCAGCGAGACCCCAATTGCACCCTTCCCCATCTTTCCGGCTGCGCCGGCCTTGGTGAAAGTAAATATTGACACTGCAGGGATTCACCACCAGTTCCCGGTTGTTTTGCTTCTTTCGGGCAGCGGTCCGCAGGACCGCGACGAGTCGATTGGCGCGCACAAACCCTTTGCAGTTTGGGCTGATGCCCTAACCCAATCGGGTTTCGCCGTATTGAGGGTAGACGACCGCGGGGTTGGAAAATCCATGGGAGACCCCAAATTCCTTGCCAGCACCACCACTGAATCTTATGTGAGCGATGCCATGGCGGCGATCAACTATTTGGGCAGTTTGCCGATGATTGATACCACAAGGGTTTTTGTGATAGGGCACAGCGAAGGTGCTGCGGTGGCTATATTGCTATCGAAAAAGCGACATCTTTCAGGCATTGTAACCCTTGCAGGCGCCACAAGTACAGGCATCGAAACCAGTGTGTATCAAATTCAAAACGAATGGAAAAACAATGGCTATGACTCTTTCACTTGTCATCATTTGGCCGATGCGCAACGAAAATTGATTTCATTGGCGATCGAAATGGGTGAAACCAAAGCCATCGATTTGGATAAAACACCCTTACCAACTGAAGAGGAAAAAGAGCAATTTGCAGTGGCTTTCACAAAATGGGTAAAATCCAGCGACAAGAATCTACAGAAAGCGTACAAATTGTGGCGCACCGACAATGCCAAAATCGCCAAGGTCTATGGAGAGAAATCCGTTGAAACCTTCATGGCCAGAAATTACCTCCCCTTGGGCTACAATGCATGGACCCGTTATTTCTTGCAATATGATCCAGTGCCCGATTTTTTAAATTTGAAAGATTGTGACATTTTGATGATCCAAGGTGGACTTGACAAACAAGTAAACCCCGTCCCTACCCGTAATTTGGTTCATGCCATGGAGACAGCGGGTGTAGGTCTCACTTATGCCGAATTCCCCAGTGTTAACCACATGATGCAACAGGCAAAAACCGGTAAGGTGTCGGAATATTTTGAATTGGAAGAGACCTTAACCGCGGGCGTTTATATCAATACTTGCAGTTGGTTATTGGATCACGCCAGGTTGCGTTGATTAAAAATCGATGCGGAATCTTTCGCGACGCAGTTCGGCGAATTCTAGCGGATTTTCAAAATCGGCCACAAATTGCTTTCTGTTGCGAACCAAGTGAATCGCCTCAAACACTGCCGCTCGCATACTGCTGGGATCGGCAATCATTTTACCCGCAATGTCATACGCTGTTCCATGATCTGGACTGGTGCGCACGATCGACAGTCCTGCCGTAACATTTACGCCGTCCATGAAAGCCATTGTCTTGAAAGGAATCAATCCTTGATCATGATACATCGCAATCACAGCGTCGAAATTTTTATAATTCCCGCTGCCAAAAAAACTATCGGCTGAGTATGGTCCATACACCAACTTGCCCATTTTGAAGTGGCTAGCAATGGCTGGAGCAATAATCTTGGTTTCTTCATCGCCGAGCAACCCTTGATCACCGGCATGTGGGTTCAATCCCAAGATGGCAATCCGAGGTTTTAGCACATTGAAATCATTTCTGAGTGATTCGTGTACCACCTCAATTTTCTGTTCGATTTTTTCTTGAGACAAAAACTTCGACAATTGAGTGATGGGCACATGTTCTGTCACCAGGGCCACACGCAAATCTTCAGAGGCCAAAATCATGGCATGAGACTTAGCGCCCAAGGCATCCGCCAGATAACCAGTATGACCGGTAAAGGTCGGCGAATGAGGCGCCACGGTAGATTTGTCGATGGGCGCGGTGACCAACGCATCCAGGTTATGGGCGTCTGCAATGGCTTTATCGATGGCCAAAAGCGCTTCTTTACCCGAATCTTGGGAGGCCGATCCAATGGTTAACTCAAAAACAGCATCGCTGGAAACTACCCAATTCAACTTACCCTCTTTGGCTTCAGATGCGGAGTTCACCAAATGGTACATGGGTTCTTGCAAGTTCAAGTGTTTTTTCCATGCAATGAAAGACTTGGTATTTCCATAGACAACCGGAGTGCAATACTTGTAGATGTATTGATCGGCAAAAACGCGCAAAATCAATTCCATGCCCACACCCGACGGATCGCCCTGTGTGATTCCCAATTTTACCTTCTGATTATCCATGTATATATTGTCTAAGAAACTCCAAAGTTAAGCGAACGCCGACACCTGTGCCACCTTTTGGTGTATAATGACTGGCAGAAGTGGCAAATGCTGTTCCAGCAATATCGATATGTGCCCAAGGATAACTGGTGAAATGTCGCAGGAACATCGCCGCGCTCTGCGCCCCGCCTTCTCCCTTGCCAAGATTCTTCAAATCGGCGATACCCCCTTTGATCTCCTCGTAATATTCTTCCCACAAGGGCAATTCCGCCAAACGCTCATAGGTATTTTCACCCGCCTTCTTCAGCGATTTCACCACAGAATCTGGCGCCTGAGACATCAAAGCCGACCCGTAAGTCCCCAAAGTGCGCGCCGCAGCACCTGTTAAGGTGGCATAATCAATCACCAATTGTGGCTCATACTTTTTGGCAAATGATAGCGCATCGGCCAAGATTAGTCGACCTTCAGCATCCGTATTCAACACCTCTACGGTGGTTCCATCGTACATGGTGATGATATCGCCCGGACAAGTGGCCATTTCTCCAGGACGGTTATCGGTGGAAGGAACCAACCCCACCAACCAAATGGGCCACTGAAGCTTTGCGATGGCCTCAAAAACCCCACCCACCACAGCAGCGCCACCCATGTCGCATTTCATCATGTCCATGCTGTTGGGTGTGGGCTTCAGACTCAAGCCCCCTGTATCAAAAACAACCCCTTTACCCACCAAAACAATGGGTTGTTGGTTCTTGGCTCCGCTGGGCTTGTATTCCAAAACAGAAAATGTCGGCGGTTCCTGACTTCCTTTATTTACTGCCAACAGGCCACCCATTTTTAAACTCTCTATTTGCGCCTCCCCGAATACTTCCACTTTGAAACCCAAAGTCTTTCCCATTTCGGCAAACACCTCACCAAGTCCTTGCGCATTGAGTGCATTCACAGGCTCATTGACCCAATTTCTTGCTGATTTCACGGCATTAGCAATAATTTCAACCTCCACCAATTGCTCGCTACCCGCACCCAAAAGTGTCACCTGAAGGGCGGTTCTTTTTTCATTTGAAGTGAGGTACTTATCGAAGCGATAATCGGCCAAAATCAACCCTTCGGCGAAAGCCAAGGCTTTGGGAGCGTCCCAGTCCACATTGACCAGTTGAATTTCTGTTACTTTTTTGGGCAATTTCGACATCACCGAAGCTCCGTCTTTCCTTAATTTCTCCCACTCACTGGCGTTGCTTTTCCCCGGATTAAGCACCAGCGAAAAATAGCCCTCCAACCCCTGATATTGCACCGTTTCAATCTCTCCCAATGACTTCCAATAGTCCAATACATTTTGGGGAATTTGAACCGTTCCCAGGGATTTCATTTGCGAGGAAAGAAAAATAGTTGCAACCATGCCACAAAGTAAGTGAATCGAGGCGTGATAGCCCAATTTTTTGCAATAATGCCCAAAGAGAAAAACACCGTGGCGATTTGTGCAGAAATGGACACATAGTTGACCTTTACGCATGTATTTTTGCTTCATCGCTTATGCAAAAAATTAGAGTCGGCATTTTCTTTGGTGGTCAATCCCGCGAACGCGAAGTTTCATTCGCCGGGGGCAGAACGGTATACGACAACCTCGACAAACAACTCTTTGAGCCCATTCCCATTTTCGTGGATTCATTCGGCAATTTTTGTCAGCTGAAATGGGAGTATGTGTACAAAGGAAGTATCCGCGATTTCTATCCCCCTACCTATGTGCAAGTAGATGGGAATCGACAAAGCTGCTTACCCGAGTTGCCCCATGGCTTTCAAGTGTATGCAGAGAGCATTCATGAAATCGCCCAGAGCGAAGAAAAACAGCGACAGGTGTTGCAAGAAATTGGCGAGCCTTTGTCAATGGAACAGATTCAAACGCGCATCGACTTTGCATTTTTGGCGCTCCATGGCACGTTTGGCGAAGATGGCAGCATCCAAGGTTTGCTCGAATGGTACGGCATCCCCTACTCTGGCTCCGGCATTCTTGCTTCGGCGATGGGCATCAACAAAGCGGTTCAAAAAGACTTTCAGACCACCGCTGCTCTGTATGTCAATGATTTCACCACCCTTTCTCAAAACCATTGGCTCTCAGCCAGCGAGGCGCAGAAAAAACAGTGGTTTGTTGAATTTAACGTATTGTTTTCGGAGCGATTTGTGATCAAACCCGCACACCAAGGATCCTCTTTGGGCGTGAGCATTCTCAAACACCCCAACTTCAATGAATTCTGCAATGCCATCGATTTGGCCTTTTTTCGATTGACGATCGAGGCGATGGATTGGAATGAGAAATCGGAAGAAGAGAAAATTCGGGACATCAAACATCTGACCGACATTCGAAGTGGCCTAGGTCTACCACTCCTTGCAGACGGTAAAACCCTGTATTTACCCACCGAATTACTCGACTACCTGAATACCACATTGTCGCGGAGCGAGCGCGTATTACTGCAATCGCAAGACAGCGAATCCCTTGTCCTCATTGAGTCGATGATCGATGGCAAAGAGTTTAGCTGTATCGTAGTTGCGGGCGCCACCGGAGAACCATTTGCGCTACCACCAACAGAAATAAGAAAATCAGGGGATTTGTTCGATTATCGCAGCAAGTACCTGCCCGGATTGAGCAACAAAGTCACTCCCATCGAGGTAGACGCGCAGTGGATCACCAACATTCGCGAGGCTTGCTGCCATCTGTATATCCATTTTGGTTTTGAGGTGTATGCTAGGATCGATGGTTTCATCACCGATGATGGAGAGATATTCCTGAACGACCCCAATACTACGAGTGGCATGATGCCGTCCTCTTTCTTCTTCCATCAGGCCGCAGAAATTGGCATGAACCCCAGCGCATTCCTATCGCTCATCTATTTCAATTCTTTGAGAGCACGCATCCAAACGCATCCCAAAGGACAGCAATTCAATGCTTTATTGAACCACAGCGAATCGCTCATTCAATCGGCCGATGCACAAAAAACACAGAAAAAGAAAATCGCCGTTATCATGGGTGGATATAGTTTTGAGCGTCACATCAGCATGGAAAGTGGTAGAAACATCTATGAAAAATTGAGCAGCAGCGAAGAAATGGAACCTGTACCCTTGTTCTTAGCTGGAGACTCTCAATCATACAAACTATATGCTCTGCCCCTTAATATGATGTTGAAAGACAATGCCGACGACATCAGAGACAAAATATTTCATTACCGTGAAAACCCCGTTCTAACCGCCATACAACAAGAAAGCACATCTTTAACCGCCGGCATCTTAAGGACCAAACCGGTATTTACTCCCGAAGAAATATCCTTGGAATCACTCAAAAATCGGGTGGAAGGCGTGTTCATTGCACTGCACGGTAGACCCGGTGAAGACGGCACATTGCAAAATGACTTAGCCCAATTTGGACTATACCACAACGGCAGTTTGAGCCATTCTGCAGCAATCACCATCAACAAGTTTGAAACGAACCAATTGTTGCGCGAAAAAGGATTTTTGGTTGCCAACCACACCCTCGTCCAAAAGCAAAATTGGCAATCTGCTGGCGCCGAATTGAGCGAAACACTGTGTAAAGAATTTGGCTTACCCTTGATTGCCAAACCCGCCGATGACGGGTGCAGCGCCGCGGTGAGAAAGATCAAATCTGCTGCCGAATTGGATGCTTTCATGCAAGTAATTTTTCGCGAAACCGATACCATCGATCCAAAACTTTGCGAAACACTCAACATACGTGCAACCGATGAAATGCCCAGAAAAACAGAATTGTTGATCGAGCAATTCATCGACCGCGCCGGGGCAGAACGATTTTTGGAAGTTACCGGGGGCATGGTTACACATTGGGACGACAAAGGAAACCTCACATACGAAGTATTTGAACCTTCAGAATCTCTAGCAGAAAGCGAAATCCTAAGCTTGGAAGAGAAATTCTTGGCCGGACAAGGGCAAAACCTTACGCCATCGCGTTTTTCAAAAGATCCTGCAGAACAAATCAGAATCAGCGAATCTGTGAGAACCTCCCTGGAAGCCGTGGCTCGCGCCCTCGACGTAACCGGTTATTGCAGAATTGATGCCTTCGTTAGAATCTTTTCCGATGGCCGGGTAGAAACCATCATCATTGAAGTGAATTCATTGCCCGGCATGACACCCGCAACATGTATCTACCACCAAGCCTCAATTAACGGATACAAACCCTTTGAATTCATCAGGGAAATACTGAAATTTGGAGAAAATCGCAGCGCTTGAAAAACTGGCTTTACAACATCGGACTTGGGGGATTGTTTTTGGCAATCGTAATCACGCTGTCGTATTTTGGCCTTGATGCCTACACCCGTCATGGCGATGCCATACTTGTCCCCAACGTATTGAAAATGAAGCCATTTGAAGCCGAGGAAAAACTGTCTTCTGTGGATTTGGGGATGAAAATCATTGACACGGTTTACATCGACAACATGAAACCTGGCGTCATTGTGGAGCAAACCCCGGAAGCAAACGACGATGTAAAATCAGGTCGAGTGGTATACGTTACTGTCAACGCTACATCCCGCCCACGCGTCAATATGCCCAAACTCACCGATTGCAGTTTGAATTTGGCCAAAGCACTGCTAAAAAATGCAGGACTCGTTTTGGGCACCGTGAGCAAAGAATATGCAGAGTATGGCAACAATTTGGTCACTGCACAACGCGTAGGAGGTCGCAGCATAGAAGCTGGTGAAAAAGTGCTGAAAGGCACCGTGGTAGACATTACCATCATTGACTCTGAAATGTCGCCAAACATTGATGCTACCGCCGTTGAGGACCCGTTGGATGTCACAGAAGATTCACAATAGTGTTATTCTTCTGTCATTCATTCGCCTACACCCAAAATATTGTTGCTATTTTTTCGTTAATTTAGCACGTTGAAAGTCACGAATTGAGCAAAAAACTGCTCGCAGTGGATTTTACGATTTTTGATATGCGCGTTAGGAGTATCCTTTTTGCTTTGGTTCTGCTGTTTGTTGGCCTAACAAACGCGCAGCCTTTTTTGCGCTTACAACCCCTTGTTCACCGTCCCATCCTTCAACAAGATTTTCCAAAAGCCAATCCCATTGCGTGGGGCATCTCAGACACTTTGTCTCTCCCATTTTTTGAAGATTTTGTGCATGAATCTGGTTATCCCAAAGAGGCGCGATGGACAGACAACCTCGTTTGGGTGAACAATTCCTTCCCTAAAAAAGCACCCAATTTTGGTGTTGCCACGTTTGATCATCTGAATGCCCAGGGCAATCCCTATCAAACCTTGGACAAACGAAACATGGTTTATGCCGACAGTCTAACATCTCAACCCATCAATTTGCAGTTCAAGCGGGTGGGCAGCCAAACCATCAACTACAAACCCACCGACTCCATTTACTTGAGTTTCTTTGTTCAACGCCAGGGCATTGGCGATGCGCCAGAAGTTGAAGATAGCTTATTCCTTTACTTTAAAAACATTCGAAACGAGTGGGTGAAAACATGGGGCGTAGCCGGCGGATTTGTGGGTGATTTCCGCGAGTATTTTGTGGCCATAGCCCACTATGATTACCTCATCCCCAACTTCCAATTTCGATTTGTGAATTTCACCAAAGCCACTGGAAATTTGAACCATTGGCACATCGATTACATTCGAATCGAAAAAAATCGGAAAGCCAGTGAAAAATCGATCCAAGATGTGGGACTAAGTCAAGTGTCGACCGGATTGTTCATGGACTATACTAACGTGCCTTTCTCACACTACCGCTACAACAACAGCATTCGTGGCATGGGGCCCAGCATGGTGACCAAAAATCTCAACAGCATTGCCGTTCAAACGCGCTTTCAGTTGAGTATTTTCAACCAGTACAACAAAAAAATTTACCTCAAACCATTCACCGCCAGTACCCGAAACTTGAAAGCCAACGGTGATACCACCGAAAAATACGAGAGCTTGCTGTTTGATTCGCTCAGCACCTCTACCCCAAAATTGAAATACATCTACAGCGTAAATCCCCAGAGCAACGACATTACGCCAGATAACTACGACGCGGAAACCAACAACAATACCATCACCCAAACCTATACCGTAATGCCTTGGTATTCTTATGACGATGGCAGTGCTGAAGGCGGATTTGGCCTAGACTACGCATTCTTGGGCAATTTGAAAGGCCAATTTGCCATGGATTTCAATGTCATCAAATCTGATTCTCTCCGTGGATTGGCTGTCTATTTCAACCAAAGCTTGACCGACGTAAGTGCGAGAAGCTTCAAATTGCGTATCTGGAAAGAGATTAGTCCAATTGGAAGACCCGATAACCAAGACAAATTGGTTTACGAAGTTTCCATGGCACGTCCCATTTACTCTGATTCTATCAATGGATTCTCCTACATTTTCTTCGACTCAACAATCTATTTGCCTGCTGGAAAATATTACGTTGGCTGGTTGCAGCAGATGCCTTATATCTTAAACATCGGGTACGACAACAACTATCGTTACCAGGGAAAGGATCAGGCCAACCCGCATTTATACAGCAATTTGCTGGGCAGTTGGGAATTTGCCGGGAGCGATGCCAAAGGAACACCCATGATTCGCTTGTTGTTTGGGGAGAGAATTGAATACGCGTTCAG
>VGFS01000051.1 GCA_016868785.1 Bacteroidota bacterium | reverse complement strand
AAAAACCGCGCGCTACAGTTATGGCACTTTCCCCGGTCCGATGTACGATGGTGCTAAGGCTGCCTTAAAATTTTATTTGTCGGTGGGACCTGAACTCATCGAGAAGCGGGTAAAATACTTGAGCAAGACGTTGATGGATGGACTGATGGAGCGAAACGATCGCGCGAAAGGTCCGAACGGCAAAGACCCAAACGCGGGTGGCCAGATACCCCCTGTGCTTTGGAAAATGCACCACAGCCAAGGTCCAATCATTCAAATCCTCACCCCGTTGGAAGACATTTCTCGGGGGGCACAAGTGGGCTTTCAGATCAAAGGGTTGAAAGAAAATGGCTCGGAACAAACCACGCAAAACGCGGGCAATACGGCCATTTCCAAGCCACCCACGGCCTCGCAACGCTTCTGCGATTACGCGAGAAATAACAGCGTAATATTGCGATATGTAGCGGAGAACGACATTCATTGTGTGCGGGTATCCACGCATTATTACAACAACCAAAAAGACCTTCAGAACTTCTTCGATGTGCTCGATGGATTTTTGAAAGAAGAGGGTTGGCTTTAACCCTTTTTCACCCCGTACTTCATTGAGAAACCCTTAATTTTGAGGCATGGTAGCGCAAGCGCAGGCAATCCTGGCGATGTGGCAAAGTGGACAATCCCATTTCACCTTGTCCACCTCCGGCAGCACGGGGGAACCGGCATTAATTGCCCACACCCGCCAAGCCTTGCAATGGAGTGCCAACAGCACCTTACACGCTTGGTTCGATCCCAAGCAACCACCCATTCAGCTGTGCGCATTGCCCCTGAACAAAGCCGGGGGATTCATGCAACTCATCCGTGCTGCGGTTTGGAACCAACCCCTCTGGATTTTCTCACCCCAAGCCAACCCCTTGCTGGATTTGTCGTCCACGACCTTACTATTCCCCAACGGAGATGCCGCCCCGTACACAGAAGCCCGCTGGAACTCACACAAACCCACTACCCTTTCTCTCACCCCCATGCAGTTGGCCTTGGTGATAGACCATCCCATCTCCGCCAATTTATTGAAATCGTTTGAGGTGGTTTTGGTGGGCGGACAGGCACTCTCCGCGGAGCTTGAAAACCAGATCATCCTTCGCTACCCCAACACCCGGTTCATCCACACTTTCGGCACCACAGAAACGGCATCCCATTTTGCCGGGCGCGAAATAACCCCGGAAAATTCAGACTACTGCATCGCGCCCGACACCCAAATCGCGGTGAATGAAAACGGTGAACTGAAAGTGTGTAACCCCACCACAAACAATCAGTGGATTACCCTGCACGACAAAGTACAAATTGTGTCCCCAAGCCGGTTTCGCTGGTTGCAACGCAGCAACTTATACATCAATACAGGCGGGATCAAAGTGGCCGTGGAACCACTCGAAGAATCCATCGCACAATTGCTGCAATGGCCCCTTTTTAGTTTCTATTGCGGAGCAAAACCCCACCCCGTGTACGGCGAGCAAATCACCCTGTTCACCACCCACCAAACCCCAACAGAAATCATCCAACAAGGCCTATCGGCCTTGCCAAGCATCCAACAGCCCAAAGAAATTGTACGGCTTAACGCCATCGACACACTCCCTGGCGGAAAAATTTACCGCAACCCCAATCCGTAAGATACGGTTTCAACCTCGCCGGGCTCCAACCTATGCAAGCCCCGCTTCGATTCAAATCGACCATCGCTGTCGGCATCATCGGCCCAACCCCACCACGGCTCTATGCAAAAGAACGGCGCGCCGGACTTTGTCCAAAACCCCACCGCATCCCATTCCCAACAATAAAAATCAAGCATTGCATCGCCCTTGGCATCCACCAAAGTCACCGCATCAAAAGGCGGGTCATTGAAGACAATGGCGTCGCTCTCAAACAATGCATCGCTCAACGGCAGACCCGACACATCAACTTCAACCGAAGCCGTTTTCCCAGAATAATAGCCGCCCTCAATCAACCTGCGCGCTGCAGAAAATCCTACTGGATCACCGGCTTCTGAAAACACCAACGAATGACCCTGCAACGCCCCCCGCAAGGCAAAGCCGGGATGTCCGCCCACCGAATACAACACTGCCTCATCGCCAATATTCTCGGTGATGTAATCCACCCACAACACCGCTTTTTCAAACCGATATCGCACCCGAAACGCAAATTCAAACGGATACTGCTCCCGCGTTTGGTCATCAGAACGCAAACCCAACAAAACAGCATCTTCATCGTGCTGCAACACTTCAAACTTTCTATCCCGCGCAAACCCGTGCTGTTTCATCGCGTAGGTCTTTCCACCCCAACTGAATGCATCCCCCTTTAAACGACCCACAATCGGAAACAAATTGGGAGCCACACGGTTCCAAATGGCATCGTCCTTCTGCCACAAAACGTTGTTAGACCCCTCCCGCTTTAACACCTGCAATTCCGCGCCCATCAACGCGATCTCAGCCCCAACGCCCTCGCCAAAAATTTGAACGGTCTCCTGATTCATGCGGCAAAGATACTCACCCGCTTTCCTTGCTAAAGAAATCAACCGCTTGTTAAATACCCAATCTTTTTCCCCAAGCCACATCAATAAAATGAAAATCGCGATGTAAGTTAGCGTAATGAATGAGCTTCACGGACCTTTGACTGCCCTTGTGCTAGACGATGAGAAATCAGGAAGAGACATGGTGGGCTACTTCATTCGTGAACAAGCCCCCGACATGTTTGGGCAGATTCATTTTGCCAGCAATTTGGAGGAAGCCAGTTTACTGATCGATAAATACACGCCCCATGTTGTGTTCCTCGACATTCAACTCAAAGGAGAATTGGGATTCAGTCTTTCCTCAAAACTCCCACCCAATACCCACACCGTCATCGTGAGTGCCTACCCTGAATACGCACTTCAAGCCATTAAAATGGAAGTGGTTGACTACTTGCTCAAACCCATTTCGGAGTCGGATTTTCAGGACCTTAAAAACAAAATCCAAAAGCGCCTCGGCACACTCAAAACCCCAGAAAATGCATTAGGCAACAAAACGTCCTTGGTCATCCGTGAAAGCGGCACCAACGTGGTTGTCCCCTTCCAAGACATCGAATACGTAGAAGCCGCAGGGGCCTATTCCAAAATAATCACCGCGCAAAAGGAACACCTGATATCCAAAACTTTAAAAGTTTTATCGCCATCTTTGCCGAGTCATTTTGTGCGTGTGCACCGCTCCTACCTGGTACCCGTTGACCAAATTGCCACCTTCAAAAGCAATCACCTATGCCTGAAAAATGGAAAAAATATCGCCCTATCCAAAACTGGAAGAAAGGTATTGCAATCCTCCTATGGCATTGGCTGATCGCCATCGGCACAGCACAAACCCTACCCCAACTCCCCGAAATTAGCACGCGGGACGGACTCCCAACCGCCAGTACCCGACGGGTGGTAGAATTGCCATCGGGCAGCATTCTGGTTGCCACCGACGGTGGACTTCACTACGCACCCAAAAACCAACCGGTGCTTACGCGCATACAACAAACCATTGGCATACAACAGTGCTGGGATATTCATCTGTGGGGCAACTCAATCTTCGTGGCCACCTACAACAATGGACTTTATCGATTCGATCTCGGAAGCGGCAACCTGATTCACCATTACAACCAGCCCCAATTTAACAAAATACGCCGACTGCGCGAAGTCAAAGATCGGTTGTTTTGCATCGCTCGATACGGCATCTATGAAATCTTGGGCAACACCCTCAAATTGCGGCTTTTGTCGGAACGAGACCTCCCCAAAGACAACATGCCCATGGATGTTTTTATCCGAAAAGGACAACTACATGCCCTGTGCTATCCAGACAACACCATCATGCAGCAACAATTGAATGGGCAGTGGATTTCATGGAACGGCATACACATCGCCGAAGGCAAGCAATACCCCGAATCCTTTTACAACAACCTGTGCGCTTTCCAAACCGATTCCACGGTTGTCCTGGGCGGCGTAAACCGCTACATCGTCATCAACGAAAATGACCACTGGCAGCTTTATACCCTCAACACCAAAAACAATGAGGCCTGGGCCTTTTGGGATTTTCAGATACACCAAAATCAAATTTATGCGGCTGTATCCAACTCCAACGATTTTAACGATGGCTTTTTGCACCGTCACCAGCCCCAAATAACCAGCTACAACCCGCCCCACAGCCAACCTATATGGTCCATCACCCCATCCAAATTTCGCGATGCGATATGGCTTTCCACGGAAACCGATGGCGTTCACCTGCTGATACAACCCGAGAAAAATCAATTTATTCCGCTCGACTTCAATGCCAAAATTCTGGCCACCGAACATTTTACCATCCGTTGTAATACCAATTATCTACTGATCGACTACCTTTCAACTGGATCATCACCAGGCAACCAAAACGTCACTAGCCACCGGGTCAACTGCGACGACCGCATCCTCGATGTGGTAGAAATCAACCGTACTATCTATCTGCTCGGAGCCAAAAAACTCTGGCAATTCAACCCCCGAAATGGATTGCTCAAGGCAATGCCTTCTGGTGAATCTTTTCAGTGGATTCAAGAGAGAAATGGACTTCTTTGGCTATTTAAACCCTATAACAACATTTGGTTATTTGATCCGAAAACGGAGAAACTTACAGAAACAAACAATGAGGGAAAAGCCGACTGCGTGAGGAAATCTGAGGGCGTTTTTTATTACCATATCATGGGCAAAACCTTCGCCTACATCGATGATAGCGGCCAACAAAAAAACCTCAAACCCAATCGACCCATCAATCAGTACACCCTAAATTTTGAGGTGATCGGGAACCAACTGCTCATTGAAAATGGCAACGTATACGACGTTTTTCGCATAGACAAAGTCAAGCAGCAACTGTTATTCGAAAAAAAACTCAACCTCAGCAGCGCCTTTCGCGACCTATCGATACTGCAAACACTCAGTGATGGCAAGCACCTTTTCATTTACTCAGGGCAATACCTCATTGAGATCGCGCTGGGCACAGGCAAGACACCCATAACCGTAAAACGACAGTTGTATTTGGGCCATTGGCGCATTCAGGGCCCAATCGTCATGGCTGGCAACAGATTCATCATAGACCGCGGCAATACCGTACAAACCGTATTGTTCGAAGAGCCCTATTCCCACAATTTTGAAGTTCAATATGGCTGTCGCAACGAGCACCAATACTTTTTCAAACCCTATTTTGCGATCAACACCGAAAAGAATTTCCGAATCACGGTGTTTGGTACACACTATTTCGATTTGTTGCGCGCCATTTACACGTTGGATCTGGTGGATGTAAAAACCGGCGAAAATCAGTTTGGATTTTTTCGGGGTGATGCCTACTACTGGATCAACGGGATAGGACAAGGGAAATTCAACTTGGCGGTTTCATTGAATCATCAATGGGCATCGCAATTCATCATTGGAACCACAGAATTTTACCGCGACTTTCCATTCGGGTTGATGCTGGTATCCATCCTATCGCTGTTGTACTGGGTTTTTTACAACCAAATTCGCACCCAAGAATCTCAGCAAAAACGAATCGCAACATTGCAATTGCAAACGCTGCAATCAAACTTCAACCCCCACTTTATTTACAACAGCATGAGTTTGATTCAATCGCTCATCATCGGGTCTGAAACGAAAAAAGCCATCGACGTAACCGCAAGATTGGCCAAACTCAACCGATTGTTTTTGTCTAACTCCAACAAAGAACTCATCTACCTCAAAGACGAGCTCGACTTCATCAAAGAATACGTGGTAATGGAGAAATCGCGTTTTGAGAGTGATACACATTTTCAATTTCACATTACGGTAAATGCCAAAGTGCGGGTCACAGAATGGCTCATGCCTCCCATGATTTTACAACCTCTAATTGAAAATGCAATCAAACACGGGGTGTTGGTATCTAAAACACAAACTGAGATACGCATCGACATTAAATTGATCGGTAAAGACGAACTGGAAATAAAAGTTGTGAACACTCCTGCCATGAGAAGTAAGAAGCTGACCCACGGACTAGGTATTGGTAATCAGCTCGTTACTGACCGATTGTCCATATTGAATGAATTGTACCCAAACCAATTTCAAACACAGTTCGATTTTGGTTTCCGCGAACACGAAGAGTATCATGCCACCATCAAAATAAAACGACTTCAAACAGTTGAAAAAAATCGTCTGCACGAATAAAAATGAAGTTTCATAAATAATTCAATCTCCTAACCAACAACCTCTGGCTGTTCAAACGATGTTAATTGATTGGGCTTTCACTTGCGAGCAACTCTTTTAACTCGGTTCTTTTGAAAGTTTAGAAGGCAGCCATGTTTCACTGAACAAAATACCGTGACCTTTGATAATTGAATGGCAATGTGTTAATTGCGATTCATGATCAGAACAATACTCTTTCTTACGGCCACACTAACCTTGGTTTCAGTGGCCGTTTTTACTGCGGATTTGAATTTTTCATCGGCGGAATGGACGGCACTTACCCAAGTATTCTGGGTAACTCTGGGCGTGGCTTTGCTGTGTTTTGTGGTGGGTGAACTTACCGGAAACAACTCCCAAGTAGATAAACTATGGAGCCTCATTCCCATCTACTACGGTTGGCATTTCGCCGCCGCGGCGGGATTTGAGCCCAGAACCAATATGATGGCCCTCTTGATCACTTTGTGGGGATTGAGATTGACCTTCAATTTTGCCCGCCGCGGTGGCTACAGTTGGAAATTTTGGGGCGGAGAAGAAGATTATCGCTGGAGTGTGTTGAGACAAAACCCTGCCTTGCAATCAAGGATCGCCTGGATGCTTTTCAACTTATTCTTTATTTGCCTGTACCAAAACGCCCTGATTTTGTTGTTTACCCTGCCCATTTTGGAAGCTTGGCGACACAGTTATCACGCACTAGGAACAGCCGATTACCTGGTGGCCGGTGCGATGTTTTTGTTGATTGTCATGGAAACCGTGGCCGATCAACAGCAGTATGTGTATCAAACCGAAAAACACCGCCGCTTGCAACTCGCCAAAGAAGGAGACCCCGTCCCCGCATCCGACCCCTACTACAAAAAAGGATTTACCCACACAGGCCTTTGGAAATACATGCGCCATCCCAATTATGCCGCCGAACAAGCAATCTGGATTTGCTTTTACTTGTTCACCGTGAGCGCAGGCAGTGCTTGGATCAATTGGAGCATCATTGGCGCAGTGTTGCTGTTGTTTCTGTTCCTGGGCAGCTCAAATTTTAGCGAAGGCATCACCGAAGCCAAATACCCTGAATTTGCAGAATACAAGAAAAAAACACCCCGTTTTATCCCCTGGAAATTTTGGCTGTAAGCCGTGCTTCAACCCCATCTGCCCATGACTACGGGGCCGCTCCACTGCTGCTCCGTACGAGCGATTCGCGGGTGATTTTCCAGACACATTGAACCATAAAAAACAACAAGGCCTCAGATTCCTCTGAGGCCTTGATTTTATTGGGTGGAGAATGCCGGAGTCGAACCGGCGACCTCTTGCATGCCATGCAAGCGCTCTAGCCAGCTGAGCTAATCCCCCAATTGGACTGCAAAGATACGAAGAAAAATTTATTTTTTCTTTCTCGGATTCACCAAACTGTCTTTGGGATACAAATGCGTAAGACTATCCATCACCCCTTTGGCCCACAATACCAGACTCTCGCGGTCCGCCGCCTCCAATTTTGCGCCCTCATGCATCCACGTGTAGCTCGCCATCGGCATTTCCTCCTCTTCCACCATCTCAACCGTCTCCTCCATTTTATGGTATTGCTTCCAAGGACGATATCCCGAAAATGCGTTGAAATTCAAATGCTTCTTGCCGTCCTCCACGTGATCCTCCAACCACATACCAATGGGTTGGTATTCCGCATACCAAGGATAGGTGGTCTTGTTGCTATGACAGTCGTAGCAAGCCGTTTGCAACAGCGTCTTCACCCGATGCGATGTTGGAAAAGCTTTGGTAATGTCCAACGAATCTACCCCGCTGCTATTGGGCGTCACTTCAATCCGCTGAATCGCCAACAATGTGATGAACACCCCTAAAACACTACCCCAAATGATTTTCCTTTTCATTCATCAAAGATAGAGATCCTGTGCGATTCCCCGTATAACCCCGTCGCTGGCACTTGACCCATCAGCAACCGTCAACAAATCCCTCAATTCCGCGTACCCCTCAGCCATCTCACCGCGGTTTTCATCAAGTTCTTTCAAAGCCATCGACAGCCGCTGTGCAGATACATCCTGCAAATGCTCTTTGAGCAGCCCTCGATTCAGTAATATATTCACCAAGGAAACCCACTGAAGCTTTACCAACCTTTGGGCCATGAAATACGTAAACCCGTTCACACGGTAAGCAACTACCTGAGGAACCCCCAACAACGCCGTCTCCAACGTAGCCGTGCCACTGGCCACCAAAGCCAATCCCCTACCCTGATACCCCGACGTTAATGGCCGAACCAATGCTCCGTCGCCCAACTGCATCAACAAATGATAGGTGGCACCAAAAAACACCTTCACTGAATCGGCATCCGCCTCACTCAATTCTCGGTTTGCCACCGCCGCTGTCAGGATCTGCTGGTAAAAAGCCGCATCCAAACCCGGTGCGCCCGCCACAATACAGCGTGATTCAGGATCAAACCGCCTCGCCGCCGCCACAAAGTTTGGCAACAGTCCCTGTACTTCGCTCTTCCTCGAGCCCGGCATCAACAGCACAACCCGATGTGCATCGCCCAACACCGTTTCCAAGTCTACATCCCAGCCCCGCTGTTCGTGGTAGCGCGACAAACTGCGTGCAATTTCCTCAAAAATGGGGTTGCCCACGTATTCGGAAGCCATCTCGTATCGACCAAAAAACGATACTTCAAAGGGAAAAATCACGTACAAACGATCAATCACCCGCCGCATCGTTTTGATCCTGCCCGTATTCCAAGCCCACGCCTTCGGCGCAATGTAATAATGAACCGCAATCCCCTGCGATTTCGCCCATTCTCCAATCCGCAAATTGAACCCTGGGTTATCGATGAGCAACAACACATCCGGCTTTTCAGCCAAAATATCGGCCTTGGCCTGATCCAAAAATCTTGAAATCTTGGGCAAATTGCGAATCACCTCCCAAAGCCCCATGATCGCCCGCTCCCTGTAATGACTCAACAGTCTTGCCCCCGCCGCAGCCATCAAATCGCCACCCCAACAAACCACCTCGCAGGGGGCAACATCCTCACTGCCCAAGACCAACTTGCGCACAACATGACTCCCATGCAAATCACCACTGGCCTCGCCCGCCAACACAAATACTTTTCTGCCTGCCATGGTGTTCATCTAATAATCTCCTTGTTAGAATCGAGCCAACTCAATCATCACCACCCAAATGGTCATCAAAATCGTACCCAACAGCCAACCGCGGTTAAAATAAATCAGCGAATCCTTCTTGATCAACAGAAAAAACACCCCAATATTCGCGGCCACACCCAGCTGAAAAATGCTGTTGTAATACCATTCAAAATGGGTAACGGCCCACAAAAAGGTTTCTGGCTGAACGCCCTGTGGCATCGCAATCAACATCCCCAAAATCAGAGGCAGCGCCGATCCCGCTATAAGCCCCAAAATCATATGTGTCCAATTAACTTTCATCGCAATAAATTATCCGTTAAACCCATCCAAACCCCACTGATTCAGCGCACCAATCCGCTGATGATCCGTTAAATCAAACATGGTAGGCACCACCGAAATATACCCGTGTTTCAATGCCCACTCATCGGTATCCTGACCGTGGTCCATGTTGATGAAATTGCCCGTCATCCAATAGTAATCCCGTCCGAAAGGATCCTTCCGTTGATCAAACGACTCCTTCCACTTGGCTTGGGCCTGTCTGCAAATTTTGATGCCTTTGATCGCGCCATCCTCGGGCACCGGCATATTCACATTCAACAAAGTACCGTAGGGCAAATCGTTGGCCAACACCGCACTCATGATCTGCTTGATATAAGGTTTTACCACCTCAAAATTGGCATTCCAACTGTAATCGCAAAGAGAAAATCCAATGGCCTTCATCCCATCGATCGATGCCTCCACCGCCGCACTCATGGTGCCAGAATAAATGACATTGATGCTAGAATTGCTGCCGTGATTCACCCCAGAAACCATCAAATCGGGCTTGCGAACCAACAATTTATCGATGGCAATTTTCACACAATCCACGGGTGTGCCCGTACACTGATAGGCTTTCACCCCGGCATGAATATCCACCTCGGTAATTCTAATGGGATGATTGATCGTGATCGCATGTCCCATCGCACTCTGCGGCTTATCGGGCGCCACAACAATTACATCGCCCAATTGCTTGGCCACATCAATCAATGCCGCAATTCCAGGGGCTGTAATGCCGTCGTCGTTGCTG
>VGFS01000050.1 GCA_016868785.1 Bacteroidota bacterium | reverse complement strand
TAAAGCAGGGGGATATGCAGCAGGTGCGGTTGATGCGCTACGCGGCCGAGCAGGTGAAAGAAACCACGGGAACATTGCCACAGTGGAACGACCGCTTGTTTTCGGGGATGCCGGGCAGCCTGATAACAGGGATTGAACAGGGCAGTTTGTTGCTGAAGTATAAGGTGATTGAATTGTTTGGTTTGGTGAAATCGCCGTTCAATTTCTTGTTTGTGGCGATGTTGAGCATGTTTGTTCTGTTGCTTTCGGTGCGGGTAGACCGTTGGTTGGCTGCGGCAGGTGCCATTGGCTATGCGTTCATGACGTTCAGTATATCGAGTTACGAAGCCGGACATATTACCAAGGTATTGGCCATGGGTGCGATGCCGGGTGTGATTGGTGGTCTGGCGTTGTTGAGTCAGCGCAGATACTTGATGGGTGCTGCGGTAACAGCTTTGTTCTTCGGTATGGTTGTTAACTACTTCCACTACCAGATTGCGTATTACGCGGGGATCATGGTGGGGTTATACTTTTTGGTGGAGTTGGTTTCTGCGATTCGCAGCAAAGATTTGAAGCATTTTGCAATGTCTACCAGCATTGCGGTGGTGTCGATTGGGATGGCGGTGCTGACCTGTGTGGGCAAATTGGCCGATACCAACGATTACGCCAAGGCCACGATGCGCGGTGGATCTGCTGTTGCCGAGGCCACTGCCACCAAAGGAGCACAGGTGGGCAAGAAGGGTTTGGATATGGACTATGCTTTCTCTTGGAGTTACGGCATCGATGAAACCTTCACTTTGCTAGTCCCTGGTTTCAAGGGGGGTAGTTCTAACGAGATGGTGAACGATGCAGATTTTGGTGAAACCCGTTTACCCTTGTATTTTGGAGATTTGCAGTTTACTAGCGGACCTGTTTATTTGGGGGCTACGTTGGTTTTCCTGTTTGTATTTGGGTTGATGTTGGCCTTCGTTTGGAAGAAAGACAAACCCGAAGATGCGCAAGCTCAGTTGAATTTTAATTGGGCGGTGTTTGGATTGGTTACCTTTTTGGTGTCGTTGATTTTGGGCTGGGGAAGGCACTTTTTCATCAACGAGTTTTTGTTCAATAACCTGCCATACTACAATAAGTTCAGAACGCCCATGATGGCGTTGGTGATCGCCCAAGTAGTTGTGCCCATGATTGGTTTGTTGGGACTGTACCGTTTTATAGAGTTGATACAGCACAATGGGTTGAGTGAAGTGGCCCAGAAAAAGGTGTTCAAGAACACGTTGATTTTGGCGGGTACGTTGGTGGGTGCTGTGGTATTGATTACCTGGAGCAGTGATTTTGCTGCCCTGGAAACCGACAAACGCATTGCGGAGCAGGGCGGTATGGAAACGGTGAACAAAATTAAAGAGTTGCGCAGCAAGTTGGTTTGGGACGATATTTTCCGCAGCATCATGTTCATTGGTGCGTTGGTGGGATTGGTGTATGTGGCTTTGAAGAAACAGGCTAGCACGTTGGTGGCTGGTTTGGTGGTGATTGTGTTGGTGGGCTTTGACATGGTGGGTGTAAGTAAGCGATACCTAACCGATGACAACTGGGAAGACAAGGAAACCGAGGAAGCCATTTTGCCATCGACCATCGACAATCAGATCATTGCCAACAACAAAGATGGCAAGCGTGTGATCGATTACCGTGGCGGCATCAATGGGGCTTTCAACGACAACCGGGCGGGTGCATTCCACCGAAATGTTGGGGGATATCACCCCGCAAAAATGAGTCGTTACCAAGATGTAATGTCATACTGCATCGGCTCTTCAGGTCCGACCGGCTCTGGAGATTTGATGAACAACCACGCGTTGGATATGTTGAACTGCGGGTTCATTATGGGCATTTCTCAGGATGGTAAATCGGAGATTGTGGTGCCAAGGATGACGGCATTAGGACAGGCATGGTTTGTAGACTCTGTGATTGAAGGGGCTACGGCAAAAGATGCGTTGACGTTGATCAATACCAAGAATTTGCGCAAAAATGCGGTGATAGAGGCCAACGATTACAAGTCAGGTGCTGCAACGGGTTTTGTTTTGGGTGCACGTACATTCAGCAAAGATTCGATCGCCAGCATTGGTCGTGTGTTCTACAGCAACGACAGCATTGCTTACGAGAGCAACAACGGCAACAGTGGTTTGGCGGTGTTTAGCGAAATTTATTACAACGAAAAGAACGGTGCTTGGAAAGCGTATATCGACGGCAAAGAGGCCAAAGCATTGCGGGTGAATTACATCTTGCGCGGATTAGAAATTCCTGCGGGCAAGCACGTAGTAACTTGGGTTTACGAGCCCGCGAATCGCAGTACCATGGTAAACATCGAATGGGCGTCATCGGCGTTGATTTTGTTGTTGGTGGGGGGTAGTTTGGTGCAGTTGCTGTTGAAAAAGGACGAGTTGGAGGGGTAATTATTTTGTCCAATTCTCCGCTCATATCCATCATCACGATCCATTATAATCACGGGGCCGGTTTACGTCGCACTGTAGACTCTATTTTGGGACAGGAACACCGCGGGGATGCGGAGTGGGTGGTGATTGACGGCGGCAGTACTGATGGTTCAGCGGAATATTTGCGGGGTTTGGAAAATCGGATTGATGTGTTGGTCTCGGAGCGAGACGGCGGCATCTACGACGCCATGAACAAGGGTTTGCGCAGGGCAACAGGCGATTATGTTTGGTTTGTGAATGCGGGTGATGCGCTGCACAATGCGCAGGTGTTGGGTGGTTTGGTCGATGCCATTCGGGGTTACCAAGAGGGCCATCATGGGGCAGGTCCGGATGTTGTATTTGGGGATACGCTGTTCATTGATGATCAGGGTCATTCGTTGGGGTTGATTTCTCAGTTGAAGCCGCAGCCGTTTCCCAAAAAGTTGCATGGCGGCAGTTTCCGTTTCGGGATGAATGTGTGTCACCAAAGCGTGTTGGTGAAGCGCAGTTTGGCTCCTGAATACGACGAAACATATCGGTTGGCCGCGGATGTGGATTGGATGATTTCAGTTTTGAAGTCGATGCGTGGCGAATCTTTGCGTTTGGATTTTGTGGTCTGTGATTTTGAGACGGGTGGCAGCAGTTATCAGCACACGCAGAAGGCATGGAAGGAGCGATATGCGGTTTTGAGCAAGCATTACGGGTCGGTGCCCAACTTTTTTGCACACGGATGGATACTGTTTCGGCGTTTGCTATTTAATTTGAATTTGTTGGGAAAACGCAGCGCAGCTGCGTGAACCATTTTTTAGAGAGTATAGAGTTATGAGTAATACATCGAGGGTAGACAAGGCGTTGTTTGAAGCGGAGCATTATTTGGGAAAGCCGGCAGATACGGATGATTTGCTGGTAAAACGCAGAATCTCTCTGGTGGAATCCTATCCGGGGTTTTTAAATGCGGGGTTGGATTTGGTGGAAATCGGCTGTGGCAATGGCAACACGGCGGTACCCATGGCCAAGCACTTTCAATCGGTGCGGGGGTTAGAATACGCGGCGGTGCATCAGCAGGAGTTTGAGGCGTTGAAGGCAAGTCAGGGTGCAAACAATGCGGAATTTGGGGTGTGGGATATCATGGCTAAACCCCACGAACCCGAGGCCGATCGGTTAATCAGTTTCGAGGTGATTGAACACTTGCCTACGGAAGAGGGCGTAGCCAATTATGCCAAGAGTTTGAAATTGGGGGGTGTGGCTGCGATTTCGGTGCCCAACAAATGGTGGATTTTTGAGACCCACGGGGCCAATTTGCCGCTGTTGCCTTGGAATAGGGTGCCCTTTTTTAGTTGGTTGCCCAGGCCCTTGCACGAGCGCTGGGCTCATGCCCGCATTTACACCAAGGGCAGGATTTGTGCTTTGTTGGAAAAACACGGATTCGAAATAGAGCGCGTGCAATACGTGATGGCGCCCATGGATGTGATCAAGTGGAAACCGCTACGCAACTTCTTGCGTAGGTGGGTTTTTAATAGCGATACAACGAATATTCCTTTTAAGTCGGTCAGCATCTTGGTATTTTGCAAACGCGTGCGATAAAGCATTGCGCAGACTGATGGAAGACATCGCATAGGAAATACAAAACATAAAACAGAAAACAAACAACATGAAAAAAACGATTATATTCTTTTTGGGTTTGACGTTAGGAGCGCAAGCTTTTGGACAGAAAAAGCCCGACAAACATTGGTACCATGCGGCCCCCACCAAGAAAAACATGGGAATTTCATTGGATAAGGCCTATGCCAGTGAAGCAGCGAAATTGCCATCAAAAACCATCGTGGTGGCGGTGGTAGACGGTGGTGTAGACATCGCGCATCCCGATTTGAAGGATGTGATTTGGCACAACAAAGGGGAAATCCCTTTCAACAATATCGACGACGATCGCAACGGCTATGTTGATGATACTGTGGGTTGGAATTTCATTGGTGGCAAGGATGGTAGAATGGTGCAATACGATCATCTGGAAAAAGTGCGTTTGTACATGAAATACAAGGAGCAATTTAAAAATGTAAACGCCGATGAGGTGAACAACAACCCTGAATATGCGGCCTATCAGGCGATGAAGGTGGACATTGAAGCCACAATCGCATCGAGCAAAGAATCCTACCAAAACATGCTTCAGTTGAAGTCGACCTTGGAAGAATACGCACGTTTGTCGGGCAAAATTGAACCCACAGGCAAAGAAATCAAGGCGATTTCGGTGAAAGAATCTGAGGTAAAGAAGCGCGATCGCATTGCGATGTTGGTGAGTTTGATGGGGTATGCAAAATTGCATGAGGCCATTGATCAATCTGCGCATGGTATGGAAGCCCAGGTGAAATACCAATACAATTTGGACTATAACCCTCGGGAGATTGTGGGTGATAATTACAACGATCCCCATGAGTTTGGCTATGGCAACAACAATGTGGCAGGTCCTGATGCATCACACGGCACCCACGTAGCGGGCATCATCGGTGCGGTTCGTGGCAACGAAATTGGTTTGGATGGGGTTGCCGACAACGTGAAAATCATGGCCATTCGTGTGGTTCCTGATGGCGACGAGCGCGACAAAGACGTGGCCAATGCCATTCGTTATGCGGTCGACAATGGGGCAAACATCATCAACATGAGCTTTGGTAAGGGTTACAAGTGGGACAAAGATGTCGTGAATGAGGCGGTATTGTATGCGCAGGATCACAACGTTTTGATGGTTCACGCGGCGGGTAACAGCTCACAGGACAACGATATAACCGCGAACTATCCCAACGATTCATTGGGTGGTGGTGTGTTTGCCAACAACTGGATTGAAGTAGGGGCTTCTCAGCCCTCGAAGAAAGCCTTGGCCACAGATTTCAGTAACTACGGTCACAACAATGTGGATGTATTCTCACCTGGAAAAGACATCTACAGCACCATTCCCAACAACGAGTATGCCTATTTCGATGGTACGAGTATGGCGGCCCCGGTTTGTGCGGGTGTATGTGCGTTGGTTTGGAGTAGAAATCCGACCTTGACGGCCAAAGATGTGAAAATGATCATGGAAGCATCGGTGAATGTGTATACCAGCAAGGTGATTTTGCCCGGTACCAAAAAGACAAAAATCCCCTTCCCAATGTTGAGCAATACAGGTGGTTTGATCAATGCTGAGCGCGCGCTGAACATGGCTACGCTCACGTTGATGAAGAAGTAATTTTGATTGGGGGCTGCTTGGTTTAGCCCTTACAGAACGCGGCGAGTTCGCGATAAAATTTGGCTACGGGGAATCCCATGACGTTGTAAAAACATCCTTGGATTCCCTTGACGCCCACATAGCCCATCCAATCTTGTACGCCGTAGGATCCGGCTTTGTCGAACGGTTTGTAATGCGCCACATAATGGGCAATTTCCGCTGGGGTTAGGTCGTGAAAGGAGACCTGCGTATGGTCGTAAAAGGTATGCGTTTTTTCATCATTGCGCAGGCAAACGCCGGTGTAAACGCTGTGGGTTTGGTTGCTCAGGGTTTGTAGCATTTGCTGGGCTTCTTCCACGGATTGGGGCTTGTTGAGTACTTGTCCGTCTATGTAAACGATGGTATCCGCGGTAATCAGCACACGCTCGCCGATGGGTTGATGGTGGTGTTGTGATTTGTGTTGGGCCAGGAACATACAAATGTCATGGGGTGGCAGTGTGGGTGGGAAATCTTCATCGGCCTGAATATCGATGTATTCAAAATCGAACCCTGCATCGCGGAGCAATTGATGTCGCCGTGGCGATTTAGACGCCAGCAACAGTTTGGGGAAGACGGGTATGGAGGTTTGGGTATGGGTGTTATGGGTGGATGGGGTGGGATTCATGATTGGTTTGTAGGGGTTGTTTGTGGTGATGCGGATGTTGCGCGTGGATTTGCAATTGTGCGGCAAAGGTATTGCGGCGAAGAGGAAGAATTGTCGAAATTTGTGCTGTGAGGCGGAATGCGGTGTATTTGTGCAGAATGGGCGGGAATGCCTAACTTTGTCGGCAGATGAAACAAATTGCAGTGATTGGCGGCGGCACCATGGGAAATGGTATCGCGCACGTTTTTGCCCAGTGTGGTTATGCGGTGAATTTGATTGATGTGAAGCAAGAAATGCTTGACAAGGCGTTGGCAACCATCGCCAAGAACATGGACCGTCAGGTAGCCAAGGGGTCATTGACCGAAGCCCAGAAATCGGACAGTTTGGGTAGAATCAAATGTCACACCCAGTTGGCTGATGGCGTTGCGAGTGCCGATTTGGTGGTTGAGGCAGCCACTGAGAATTTGGAGATTAAATTGAACATTTTCCGTCAGCTCGACGCTCTCACCCCACCGCATTGTGTGTTGGCGAGCAATACATCGAGCATTTCTATATCAAAGATTGGGTCGGTAACGGCCAGGCCAGAGAAGGTAATCGGCATGCATTTCATGAATCCGGTGCCGGTGATGAAGTTGGTGGAGGTGATTGAGGGTTTCAAGACCGACAAGCAGGTAACGGCGGATATCATTGCGTTGAGCAAGGCGTTGGGCAAGGTGCCCGCGTTGACGCAGGATTACCCTGGTTTTATTGCCAATCGGGTGTTGATGCCGATGATCAATGAAGCGATCAGTTCATTGCACGAGGGTGTGGCGGGGGTTGAGGAGATCGATACGATCATGAAGTTGGGAATGGCGCATCCGATGGGGCCATTGCAATTGGCGGATTTCATTGGGTTGGATGTTTGCTTGGCGATTTTGCGCGTGTTACACGATGGTTTCGGCAATCCCAAATACGCACCTTGTCCGCTGTTGGTAAACATGGTAACGGCTGGGGATTTGGGTGTGAAGAGCGGGCGCGGCTTCTACGATTACGGCCATGGCACCAAGGACTTGTTGGTAGCGCCGGGGTTTGCCAAAAACTGATTATATTTGCAGCCCCAATTTGGGAATAAACTGCAAATATGAAATTATCTCAATTTAAGTTCGATTTGCCTGAGGAGTTTATCGCTCAGGAGCCATTGGCTATACGTCACGACAGTCGTTTATTGGTTGTTCACAGCAAAGAGCGCAGGATCGAGCACCGCAGTTTCAAGGATATCTTGGACATTTTTGACGAGGACGATGTGTTTGTGGTGAACAACACCAAGGTGTTTACTGCGCGGATGTACGGTCAGAAGGAAAAGACGGGCGCCCAGATTGAGGTATTTTTGTTGCGTGAGTTGAACCACGAATTGCGTTTGTGGGATGTTTTGGTAGATCCAGCCAGAAAGATCCGTGTGGGCAACAAGTTGTATTTTGGCGATGATGATTTAGTAGCTGAGGTGGTTGACAACACAACCAGTCGGGGCAGAACCATTCGTTTTTTGTTTGACGGTACGGACGAGGAGTTTTCAAATGTGATCAAGAAGTTGGGTGAGACGCCCATTCCAAAGTATATCACCCGCGGTGTGAAGGAGGAGGACGAGGCTTGGTATCAGAGTTTGTTTGCCAAGAATGTGGGTGCGGTTGCCGCGCCTGCGGCGCAGTTGCACATCACGCGTGAGTTGCAGATGCGTATGGATATCAAAGGCATTCAGTTTGCGGAGATTACTTTGCATTTGGGATTGGGCGCATTCAGGGAGGTAGAGGTTGAGGATTTGACCAAGCACAAGATGGACAGTGAATACTACAGAATAGAACCCGGCGCTTGTGATGTGGTGAATCGTGCCATTGAGAATAAGAAGCGCGTAGTGGCAGTGGGTGGCAGCGTGATGCGTGCGTTGGAGAGCAGTGTAAGTTCTTTGAGTACGTTGAACCCGAGTGAGGGATGGACAGACAAGTTTTTGTTTCCGCCGCAGGAGTTCCACATTGCGAATGCATTCATCACAAATTTGCATCAGCCCGAGTCGCCTTTGTTTATGATGGCTTGCGCGTATACCGAACACAAGTTCATGACCGAAGTGTATCAGGAGGCGATGAAGGAGGGATATCGGTTCTTGTGCTACGGCGATGCGATGTTGATTTTGTAATTGCGCGGTAGTGCCTGAATTAAGAGGAAGACGCGCAGTTTCATTGAGAAAGTCTGCGATTTTTCGTATATTTGCACCCCCGTTCTTTACAATGCCCAGATGGCGAAATTGGTAGACGCACTGTCTTCAGGCGGCAGCGCCGCAAGGTGTGCAGGTTCGAATCCTGTTCTGGGCACCATTTATTGAGCGAGGGAGAAATTGCCCAGTTGGTGAAATTGGTAGACACGCCATCTTGAGGGGGTGGTGATCGTAAGGTCGTGCTGGTTCGAATCCAGTACTGGGCACCAGTCCCCCGGCGACGGAGTCGCCGGGGGATTTTTTTTGTTCCTTTCAGATGTCGTTGGATATTAACTTAGACCTCTACGAGAATTGGGCAACGCCATTACTTAAATCAGCGCGGCCGAAGGCCGTGCGCTACCGCGAACAAGGCAATGGGAAACGTGCCCAGCCAAAAGGCCCACCAGCTGTGCGATAGATAAATCTGTGGGGTAAAGAAATAGCCAATCAATCCGCCCATCAGCGCTCCGCCCAAATGTCCTTCGTGGGAAATGCGTCCACGGTCCGCGGTTTGCGACATCACAATCGAACCGATATTGAACAAAATCACAAATAGCCACCCAGGAATACCCACCGGAATGAGAAATAGGCTGAGTTGTATGCCATCGAACCACATCACGGCGCACATCAGCAAACCCATCACCCCGCCCGATGCCCCAACCGCTTGATAATCGGTATCGCGCCTACGAATGAACCAAGCGAAGAGTCCGCCACCCACCACTGAAGCCAGAAAAATGGCCAGCGTCATGATCGACCCCGCCAAATATTCCACCAGCGTGCCAAAAAAGTAGATCCCCAACGTGTTAAGCAATAAGTGCATCCAACCGCCGTGCACAAAACCCGAGCTCAACAATCGGTACCATTCGCGCTTGTGTTTGATGTTGTAGGTGCTCAGCATCCACCGGTAGATGATGCCCACATCGTTCAATCCGGCGATGAAAACCAGGGTAAAAGCGCCAATCAACCCGTAAGAAACCGGGTGTTCTATATAGTAATTGCCTAAGTTCATGGTTTGAATAATTGTACGCGTCCGCTGCCCTCCTCTACGATTTTGAATTTGTACGTTGGCGGGGTGAAATAGAATAAATTGCCCGAATTGTAGACGTAGCCCTCGAACTGTTTTGTGGGGTTCACAAACACATCTTTGATGGTAAAATGACGCATGTATACATCGTCGCTCAGCAAATTCCGCGCATCCAGGCCGCCGCCTTTTTCGCAGCTCCATGAGAATATGGTGGCAACGCCGCGAGCCGTAAGTTGTCCTGAATTTTCGATTCCGCCGTAGAGCTGACCGCAGTGAATGAGCAATTCTTGCGACTCAACACTGTTGATGATTAGGTTGAGGGCCGGGGTTTTCAGGGTGTCGAGGCAGGTAAGTTTTGCGTTGCCATCAATTCTTATTTTGTTGATATGATGCACGTTGAGGGTGCAAGTGGGCAAGGTGTTTAGGTTGCGGAGCCATTTGGCTTTGTTGCGGTCGTCGAGGGTGAGTTCGCCGCCTTTGATCTCGCTTACAATGCCTACCAAGGTGTTTTTGCCGTAGGTGATGGTCACACTTTCTGGTGCGCTAAGGTCTTGTTTGATGAAGAGTTGGATGCTGTGCGATGCATTGATTTTGGTGAAGCTATCGAGCAGGCGGGTTTCAGTGGTGATCTCTCCAAACGATTGCCAGGGTTGGGCGCTTTGCTCGCAGGATGCCAGCAGGCAGGAGAGGGCGATCAGGTGGAAGAAGGGCATCGCCGAAAATAATCGGTTATGTTTTGTGAAAAACGCAAAAGATTGTGGGACCGCCATCACCACAAAATTGGGGAATTGTTCTTACATTCGAACCATGCGTTGGGTTTTCTTCTTCTTGGCGATGGCATTGGGTAGGGTTGCTACTGCTCAGGACTTTGAGGATGCGGTGAGTCCGGAGGCCCAAGCGGCGGCGGCGATGCGATCGAAGCGTTACCGCGAAGCGGAGAATATTTATCGGAGTTTGTTGCAGCGCAATCCAGAATCCATGACCAACAAACATTTGCTGTCGCATGCGTTGTTGTTGCAGCAGCGCTTTGGGGAGTCGGACAGTATGCTAAGGGTTGCCTACTTGCAG
>VGFS01000049.1 GCA_016868785.1 Bacteroidota bacterium | reverse complement strand
TATAAGGCTTATTCCCAATGGTTATTCTTGATGCGTTGGCTGTATTCGAGCATTTGCGCTTGAAGGGTGGCACGCATCCACTGAAATTGTGGTCCTTTTTGGGGTAAGGCGGTTCCTTTGGGTTGGTTGCGCAGCTGCTTGTGGAAATCTACCACCTCGCCGCGCTGGTTCAACGCCAACACGAACGGGTACTGTATGATGTAATACAAGTCTTTGTCGAAATGGGTGGAATACCCCCGATAATCGGGGTCGAAAGCGCTTCTGCCAAAACCCAAACGCGTTTGGATGTTCGATTTTTCATTCGGCGAACCCAGTAGGCTCCATACCGTGGGCAGGATATCGCACTGGGAAATGGTTTTTTGTGTGGCGAAGTGGATGAGGGAGTCGGACAGCTGCTTGGCCCACGGCGAAAGCAGTGCGTTTTGCCATCCCGGAGCGAGTGTAGTAGCTATGTCGGTCGATTTTTTGACCGATAATTGGCTGTTGTCGCGACCGTTAATGAGGTTGGTACGGATGTCAACCCCCGGTGCGTAAATCAATACCGGCACTTCATAATGGCCGCTTTGGCTGTAGAAATATTCTTTGTCGGAGTGGCTGGTATGATCCCCTGTGATGACAAATACTGTATTCTCAAACCACGGTTTTTTGGATGCCGTTTCAAAGAATTTGCGCAGGGCGATATCGGCATAGGCGATGGTGTGTTGCACCGTGCCCGGGTTGCCAGGCAATTTTCCTTGATAGGGTTTGGGAATGGTGTAGGGATGGTGCGACGAAAGGGTGAAAACCGAGGCAAAAAAGGGCTTCTTGAGTGAATCCAGACAGCGAGAAACGTGTTGCAAGTAGGGTTCGTCGAAAATGCCCCAGTTGCCGTCGAAGTCGCGCTGATACAATTCCTCGGGATATTGATCGATGCCATGGTATTGCTGCAGGCCTGTTTGTTTTAGGAACGACTGAAAACCCATGGTGCCGTTGTTGGATCCATGAAAAAAGGCGGTTTTGTAGCCCTTGGCAAGCTGAAAGGCGTTGTTGACTTTGTTGCTTGCGTAAGCAGAGGTAACGTAAAACTCACTCATGAGGCTGGGCATGCCACAGAAGATGCTGGGTACCATTTCGATGCTTTTGGTTCCGTTGGCATAGCAGTAAGGGAAGTATAGGGTATGCGGATCGTTGGCAATGTTGTCGAGGAAGGGGGTGAATTTTGTGCCATTGCCGAAGCCGGTGTAGTCGCGTGCGAGACTTTCTACCACGATCACAACGATGTTGGGTTGCAGCCAGCCACCGCCTTGACTGCGCGACATTGGAAATGGGGGCAGGGGTTGGGTGCCTTGGAATAGCCAATCGGTGGTGTTCCAATCGGTTTTAGGGCTGTTGCTGTTAGAACTGGTATTGGTTTGGGTGTAACCGTTGGTTGGCCATTGAACTGGAAAGTCGAAGTTGGGCAAGCCATTGCGTTTCCAGGTGCTAATGATTTGCAGGGGGGTGGAAGTGACCAGCGGGGCAATTTCGGGAGCGACAAAGTTGGAGGCATCGATGGCTCTGAGGGGTCGGAGTTGGAAACCACCGCGAAAACCAAGCAGGCAACTTGCTGCAAAGGCGGTGGCGGTGATGAGGCCGCGCAGCGGCCTCCCTTTGAAATCAACGACGGGGTAGTGACCGCGCACCGGAATGATTCTGTAGAGAAAATACCCCAACGCCAACAAACCCAAAATGATTCCTAGGTTGTCGAGGATGTAAGGAGTGAATTTGTTGGCGTCATCACCGAGAGTGTCGAACAGCTCATACCCGCTGCGCTTAGCTGTTACCTGTGAATATCCCGTGTCGATCCCATTGAAAACCAATACCGTGAACGCTGATAATAAAAACAGGACTTTGTTGATCCAAGGGTGCTTTTGTCGGAGCGCCCCCCCAAACATGGCCCATATCCAAACTGGCAAAAACAACCCTACCACAACGGGTAAGTCGAAATAGATGCCCACCAAATGCGCCCAAATGTATTGGTCTATACCAAAGGGGGGCAGCCAAAAAGCGTTTGCACAAAACCACACCAACCGAGAGAACGTGAGCAGCGAAAAAGCCAACAAGATCTGCAGGGTCAAATTAGATTTGGCGGTAAATTTGAACAATGACTTCATCGTAACACCAGGACTGACAAGCAATCCATTGTGATGCAAATTAAGTTAACTTATCTTTAACAACTTCATGATGCGCTTGTGTTGCTAATTTTACTCAAGGTTTCATTTTGGGTAAGTACAATCACTTAACCACAACCTCATCCAAAAAGAGCCAAGCCGGACGGCCAGCGCCCAAGTGATTCGCGGGAAGTTTTTTGAGGCATTTAGCGTTTATTCGAATGTATCGCGCCTGCAGCAATGCGCCATTGGTTTGCGGCCGGTCTGCGAAATCAACTGTATAATTGAGGTGTTTGCTCGCCACAGTTCTACCCCAAATTTCGTCGTAAGCATATTTCGTTTTTCCCAATAAAGTGCCCTTTTCCGTATAAGCGCCAGTGGACTTTGGCATCAGGTCCAAATGCATCGTATCAAACACCGTTACAATGGGCTTGGCCATTGGCATGGGGTGCAATTCCCAGGTTTTTCCGTCGACGCTGGTTTCGATGGAAACCTCTGTGGGTGCAAATATCCAACTCGGTTCTACCGATAAGCTGCCCAAAGTAATCGATGTCAACGGTTTGATGCTGTCAAGGCCGATCTCAATCACCACATCCTTACCATAAAAACCCAGCCAATGCGCACCGAAATAATCGCCGCCGAAAAGTCCGTCTGTTAACGTTTCCGCCCCGTGGCCAGGATATCTTGCATCCGCGGGCAGGGAGAGTTTCACTTTCTTCCCAAAAGCATTGTGCCCGCGGAAACTCAAGGTATTTATTTGGGTTTCCTGGCTGTAACTGCTGTGTAATTCCATGGATTTGGTCACGGCCACAATTATACTGCTGTCCGTTTTTTTGTAGGGTGCGATCGGAACTCTTTCATCGAATCGAATGAGATCCACACCCAAATCAACAAACGATTGCCAAGTTTTACCCGCCAAGCTTTTTCGGATTACCAGGGTGTCGAAAAGTCCACTCGCCAGCCGGGGGCGAATGCCCCCGGCCGACATCAATTCAACCCATACGGTGTCGTGCCCAGACCGGATATTTTGCACCAATCCATACTGACTTCGCGCAAATCCACAGCCCTTAAAATAATCGAACCGTTCATGCGCATCCACCCGATCCAAAAATTGTCGATAAGCCAATCTTGCATCGCCCCGCACCGGACCTCCCCACAACACCTCCCCCAAAGCCAACATCCGTGGCAATACCATGTACTCAACCCGATCGAAATCTACCATGAACTCCGTCCAAACATTGCCCTGCGCCCCAGCCACATAAACCCAATGCATCGAATCCAATGCCTTGGGGATGGGGTTGTACTTGAACACATCAAACAGCGTATTCATCCCGCCAAACGCCGTGGGCTCGCTGTTGGGATTCCCCTGGTAGTGGTCGAAATAACAAGGCCTTCCGGGCGTCATGACCACCGGATGATGCATTTTCGCCGCCTCAATGCCCCCCGCTTCGCCCCGCCAACTCATCACCGCGGCATTCGGCGCCAATCCACCCTCCAAAATTTCATCCCACCCAATGATGTTCCGCCCATGTTCGTTCAGGTACCGCTCCATCCGCGCAATGAAATAACTTTGCAAGCGATCCTCCGGCTTGCTCCAATCATCAAGTCCATCCGCCGATCTACCCACCGCACTGTTTACATCGCGCAAAACCTTGATCCGCTGCTGACACAACAAACAATTTTTCCAAGCGGTTTTGTCTACCTCGTCGCCACCAATGTGTATGAGCTTGGCATCGGGAAAAAGCGCCATCACCTCGTCTAATACCCCTTCCAAAAATCGAAAGGTGGCCTCGTTTCCCGCACAATAGACCGATGAATTGTCCTTGGGATAAAATCCGCCCGGTACCACCGCTTGCGGCAAATGAGAGCAACTTAGATTGGGGTAGGCCGACAATGCCGCCGATGAATGTCCGGGCATCTCAATTTCTGGGATGATTTCCACACCCCGCGCCTTCGCATACGCCACAATCTCTCGTACCTCGTCTTGCGTGTAAAAACCGCCATAACCGGCCAATTCCCCCTCTTGCTGGGATTGGGCCGTCCGCCAAGGTTCATTGTTTCGGTCAACCCGCCAAGCACCCACTGATGTCAGCTTAGGGTACCGTTTGATTTCAATGCGCCAACCTTGGTCATCACACAAATGCCAATGAAACACGTTGAACTTATAAAAACTCAGCCAATCGATGTAGCGTTTGATGTCGGTAGTGCCATAAAAATGCCGACTTACATCCAAGTGCATTCCCCGATACGGAAAAGTGGGATAGTCCTCGATGTGCGTTTGAATCAGCGAGCCCCTTTGGTTGTACTCCACCAATTGCTGCAAGCTCCTCAAGCCCCAAATTACCCCCTGCAAATGCTGTGCTTGCAAGACGATACCCGCCGGTTTTCCGTGGGCGATGTCTAGGCGATAGCTTTCCTCTGAGCTCTTCATTCCCCCAATTCGCTCAATCCGGATTTCAGGAAATTGAGTGGCTTTGCGCTTCTTGTGTCCCTTTTTTCGATGATTTTCCACACGGTCCAATTCGCGCAGGGGCTGAAGTCCCGCCTTAAAACTCATGAACCGATGCTCGTAGCCGCCCTTTAAAAAAAGGTCGATGTCGCTGTCGAAAAACTTCGAGAATTGGTAAATTTTAACCGCCTCTTCCAATCGCTGGGCGATGATTTTTCGCTCTTCTAAAGAAAATTGTGTATCGATGCTGATCCGCAAAAAGGAGGTCCAGTTGAAAACCTCGGCCTCCCGGTTTTCGATCATTACCTGGGGCTGGGGGATGATAACCGATTGATAGGTTGCGGCAGGTTGGTTGTTCATGTGCTGGGCAACCCCGGGCGAAACACAACCCCAAACAGCCAAAATCAGTAGGTATAATATACGAAAATCGCCGCAGTTTTCCAAGCCCGCTAGGGCCTTGAGAAAACTGCGGTGATGGTTCAATTTCAAGCGGATCATCCGCGCAATTTACAACCCTTATTCCGAGATGCCAATGCGCTGACTGATAACCCCAGATTCTGTCTCAATGCGCAAAATATACATCCCCGCCGGCTGCCTTACCTCGATCACAGACCCGTTCAACGCATTCACCCATTGCGCGTAAATGCATTGTCCTGCCATGTTTACCACAGTCACCTGTGCGCCCGAGGCCATATCGCTGTGAATCACAAAAACCCCCTTACTGGGATTGGGACTTATCCAAAGGCCTCCTGCAGCATATGCGCCCACAGAGGCCGTGGTTACCTGTATGCAGTCCGACGTGTCCATGCAACCATTCTCCGTTACCTCAACCGCAAACAAATGGTTTTCCTTGGCAATGAACTGCTTGCCGGTTTCTCCCGAAATGACTTGATAACTCTTGGTGCAATTCAACCACTGATAGGTAGCATTCGCATTGCGCGCCGTTAACAAAGAGCCATTCAAGGTTACGTAATCGTCCACGTTGACGATGGTTACCCGAAACAAAATCAAACTGTCGCACCCACGGAAATTCTTCGTTACGTCCGTGTATTGTCCGCTCGATCTCGCCACCTCTTTGGTGTACGGGAGGATGAAATATCGACAGGCCTTGACATCTACCGTGTCGCGACCCGGACCCCAAATCGTCAGTTTTACCGTTACGATGGAGTCGCAACCCCGATAGTTAATGAGGGTGTCGTAATACTCTCCAGATTTTGTCCATACGTAATTTCCACTCGGACTCTTATACTCGCTGCAGGCAGAGCGAATGAGCGTTCTGCGACCTTGAATGATGCTGAAATTGATTTTAATGATGGAGTCACATCCTGCGGCGTTAACCAAAGTATCATAGTAAGAACCGGGTTGGGTGTAGGTGTACTTACCGCTGGGCGATTTAAACTTGTGGCACTCCGCCACGCTGATTTCATTGCTGCTGGCCTCCAAAATTTTTACCTTTACCTTGAGCACAGAATCGCAACCCCGATAGCTTTTCAGCGTATCATAATAGGTGCCCGATTGGGTGTAGGTGTATTTGCCGGTCGGACCTTTAACAGCGTAGCAATTTACCAAATTCACGGAATCCATGGGCGCGCCAATGGTCAGATAAATGGTGATCACCGAATCGCAACCAATGCTGTTTTTCAGGTAATCTAAATAGGTGCCAGATTTTGTCCAGGTGTAGGTTTTGCTGGGACTGGTATAACTTTTACAATCGAAGGCTTTCATGCTAGAGGTGGTTTTCTTTTTGATGGTAACCACGTATTTGATCGCACTGTCGCAACCAAAAGTGGTCGGCAACGTATCGTAATAGGTACCAGAAACCGTCACTTTGATTTTTCCCGATGGAGAATTGAAGCGATCGCAAGCGGTGATGGTTTCAGTTGTGCTCACTACGTTGCGTTTCATCCTATACCCCGAAACCCAGTTGGAGGCCGTTCCAGTGAGGTCGAAACTGCCCAACGTGCCGGTGTTGTTGTAGCCGGAATAGTCCTTCAAGGTGGTGACCGTGTTGTTGGTTAACCCCGCTTTCCCTTGGTTGAATTTGTAATAAGCCCGCAATCCTTTTTGGGTGGAGCAAAATTCATTGTACATGTTGGCTTGGATTTCGCCGGTGGTCCTGCAAGCTTTCCAAATGCGTACTTCATCGATTTTTCCCTGAAACCTACGCTGATAGGAGCCCGTGTGGTCGCCAATGGTAAGTTGAATGCTAGAACCTGTATTGGAAATATTGCTTGTGGCACTGGCCGAGTCAACCACTTTACCGTTGACGTACAAACGCATCCATGTACCATCGTAAGTGCCTGCGATGTGCTGCCAAGTGTTCAATACCAATACGTTGGAAGGGGAGTTGCGTTCCATCCAGGTGCTGGTACCGTTGCCCATCCCGAAATTCAATTGCCCCGATCCACCCACGCGCAACATATATCCGTAGTTGGCCGAGTTGTCTTCTTTACAAATCACATTGCAATCCCAAGGGTTGGACTTGAAGCTGGTGGGGTAGACCCAAGCCTCCAGTGTGAGCAGTTTTCCGGTGATTTGAACCGAGGTGTCGTTTCCGCACGATACCCGGTCGTCCGTGCCATCAAAAGCCAATGCATTTTGTGCTTGAAGGGCAGGGATGGCAACAAAAATGAAAGAAGTTGCTAATGCAATCTTAAATTTCTTTAGTAGGTTTATTTTCATCGAGTTATCGGTCTGGTTCTCAACGAATGTAAACGCAAAACCGCGAAAAATTCAATCGCCGGGGGCAATAATTATGTCGTTTTTTTCAATTCGATGCGATTTCCTGCCAAGTCTGCGGCGTGGTCGGGGTGACAAGTGAGCACAAACACTTGCTTTTCCGTTGCGAAGTCCTGCAAAAATTGGGAAGCGGCTTTGCGCCTGCCCGCATCAAAATCTGTAAAGGGGTCGTCGAGCACCACAAATCCGTCCATATCGCTCAGGTATTGTTTGGCATAGGCCAATCGTACCGCCAAACCCAAACTGCCAGCCGTTCCGCCGCTCAACAGCTCGATGGGGATGATTTGGTCCTTGAAAACCACGCCCTCAGGGGCATCGCCTTCCCGCACAATTTGGGTGTATCGCTGTTCGGTGATGGCGGCAAAAATGCTGGCCGTCTCCTTTTCGAAGTCCTCAAACGGGTTGGATTTCTCTGCGTCAATAAGGATTTGCAGTTGTTTTTTTGCCAATAACAGCGCCGAATATTCCTCCTGGATTCGCTTGAATCGGGTTTCTTCGATTTCCAGTTTGGCTTGTAGCGAAAAGGCATCGGAATCAAATCCCTCCAACTGCGTTTGCAAACGGGAATTTGTGCGCTCAAGGTCTATCAACTCATTCGTGATTTCATCCAATCGGTGCTCTAAAGTGGCCAAATGGTCGCGGAAAGCCTTTTCATCGGGAAACTCTGGGGGCAGTCCTCCCAGCTCACTCAGTTGCGTTTCTAACTGCTGCACCTCCAAAGATTTGGCACCCACCAAAATCGCGAGATTGCTGGGGTCACGGTATTGCTGTGTCCAGGACTGTAACAAAACCCCATCCTCGTCAAGTTGCTTTTTATACTCCCGTTGTTTGTGTTGTTCGTCGCGGTACTGATCTCTCACGACATCCACCGCACGCGTGTTTGGTGGGATGGCTTCCAACTCTTTGGCTTGGATTTCCAATGCTTCGATGGTTTTTCCCGTTAACTCCAAAGCGTCCTTGCGCTGTTGGTGCATCGTCGCCAATTGCTTTGTTTCGGATTGGTTGAGCAACAGCCTTCGCTCGAATTCTTCCAACGACTGCAGCTGGTTTCGCGATAACACCTCGTTCAATCCTTGCTGATGTTCTGCCAATTTGGCGATGAGTTCATCGACCGGCTCCAAGGCCGATTTTACCTCTACACGGAGTCCATTCAAGTCAAAGGTTATCTGTCCCGCCGCTTCCACACTGTCGCTGTCACCGGCGACTGCATCCACAGTTCTTTCTGCTTCGATGCCCGCGCTGAGTTTGAATTGCGTGGTTTGTGTGGCCGTCCAGCGGGCCTCCAACTTCTGAGCCGCCAGCGAAATCTGAATCTTTTGAATGGCCGACTTGTGCTGTGCGATTTGATCCACATCGCATTGACTCACTTGACCATTCTTTGCCAAACTGGCTTGAATTTCTTGAATGCGTTTGTCCAAATCCAACATACGCTTGTATTGGGCCATTGGTAACTGTGAGGATTCAATTTTGGCGGCATGTCGACCTTCAACCTCAAGCAGGGCCATTGATTTTTCTAACTGTGATATGAACTCATTCAACTGGATTTGTTTGTCCAATTTTAACGTCCAATTCTGCATCGCTACCACCATGGGCAACAGCTGAGATTTGGCTTCGGTCAAGGCCAATTTGAGCTTGTTTTGTTGGTTGACGGCCTCCTTGAAGCCGTTGTATCTTTGTAGTTCTGTTTGTTTTGTAGATTTCTCTTCAGACAGTCTCTTAAAGGCTTCAGCCGATGTTTCTAAGTCCCTTTCGTATTGATTGAGCTGATGAAATTGCTGTTTGGTTTCCTCCATCGCATAATAGGCTTTCACGATGCTGCCAGCGCTTTTTACCCATTTGTTTTGAATGCCTCGGTTGTCCTTGGGGCCGTTCGATATAAAATCCCAGTGTCCGCTATAAGTTTCCATCAAGGCCTCTAACGATGCCATGAGGTCTTCTGCTGGTATATCGCCCGGTATGCCTCCGCTGATGTTTTTCAATGTGGGGATTCGGTTGATATCCCCTGCAGCAGCTTGGATGGATTGTGCTGTTTCGAGCAGGGTGTTTTGATCGGCAAACAGCACGGTTACCCAACTTCCACGGTGCAGTATCAAAAGGTTCTCTAGCTGCGTTTGGACCGATAAATCATCATTCCAACTGCTGCCATCCGAGGCTTTGAGGTGAGCCAATTTGCCAGCGCCCCATACTTTGGTGAGGGTGTATTCGATGCTGCCCACCACGAAGACCAAGACCACTTTCGCTTGGTCGCTTTTTCCCCTGGGGAAGTATTTGTCGGAAAAGTCCTGCAACGCCCGCTTGTTCTGGGTGGTATTTTCGAACAACACCGCTTTGATGGCATTGATCAAGGTAGATTTTCCTGCTTCATTTTCACCCAACAGGATGTTGAGGCCACTTTCAAAAGCAACGGTGCGTTGGTTGAATCCGGCGAAAGGACACAATTCGATCTGTTTCAGTTTCATTTCGCGTTGTGTTTTTGGATGAGAGAATACGCCAATTGCAGGGCCAAATCGGTATTGGGTTCCTCGGCGATGTTAGAAAGCCATTTATATGCCGAGGTGCCTTCGGCAAAGGTGTTTTGAATGAATGCCTTGTCTACAGCCACCCCCACTTGGTTTTCGCAGTCTACGTGCAAATAATGCGTGGCGATTTCGCTGATTAAGTCCCTCAAATCCACCAAGTCGTCTTGTGAAAGACTGCCACTCAACTTCAGGTCTAAAATGAGTTGCTTACTACGCCAAGCGGTTTCCTGTGCGCGGAAGTCGGAGAGGGTGTAGGAGCGACCGAACGACAAAATCTGACGTGAAAAACGCAAATTCCCTGTGGTGACTTGCTCAAAACGCAATTGTTTTTGCTCATCTACCTCAATGAACCAAGCGTATCCCGGGATTTTTCGCTTCACACTTTCAGGGGTATGCGTGGCAGGCATGAAATACAAGGGGTTGCCTACAGCCGAAGTGGGTGGATGGGGGACGTGTATGTGTCCGAGTAGCCAAAAATCCACACCCGCCGCGCGTAAGTCATTTTCTGTCATGTTGAAATACCGATCGGCATCGTCTACTCCCATGCCTTCTACATTGCCATGCGCCAATCCGATATGCACTTTCTCCGGGGCTTTTACCAAGTCATTTACCCAACCAATCACATGGCCCTCATGGTGTTTAGAGCCACAGGGAGCAGGGTAGAAGCAAACAGGGGTGCCGTCTACCTCTGTTTCGTATAGGTCTGCGGTCGACAACAATCGCAGGTTGGTGTTTTCTGAATACTCAGAAAACGCTTTCCACAGTTTGTTCTCTTTGCCGTCATAATAATCGTGGTTTCCAGGAAGTACCAATACCTCCGCCTTCGATTTTTTCAA
>VGFS01000048.1 GCA_016868785.1 Bacteroidota bacterium | reverse complement strand
ACATCATTTTCGATGTTTTTCGAACCGTCATAAGTTGAATTCCAATAATAGGTAGTGCTTGTGTTTAGTAGTCCCAGCAAGTCTTTATTTGGGCCTGCTTTCATGGAAACTTCTTTGGAATTGTCAAAGTTGGCAGGATCTGTGGACCAATTGATGCTTACATTTTTCAACATGCTGGTGGGGGTTTTGTCATCGACGAGTGAAACCCATATTTCTGGCGACTGTCCGGCCAAAATTTGAGCGGCTTCGTACTTCCCAGCTCTTGGCAATGGGGCGCCGTTGACTAAAAATTGAACCCCCAAAATTTGCGGTGGAAAATCCATGGCTTCGGGGGTGCGACCTATCCAATCTTTGGCTCCACCATCAATCCAATCATTAATTCTTACGCGCCATGAATCTTTTTCAATGGGGTAATTGCTGTTGGCTTCTAGAGACAGTGGCATAATTCCCGAGTTCCCGTTTAAATCCACCGTCATCCTGTGGGGCAACATGCTGTTAGATGAAGAAAATGGCACTACGCGATAAGTGAATTTTCCTGCAAGATCCGGTTTGATGATGGGTTGGTTCACCAACGAATAATAACTACTTTCAACCGTTCTGAAATCCGGTTCGAAATTGCCATCATGACAGCCACTGTTGGCACAAGTGGGTTTGAACAATCCTGAATGTAAGCCTTGAATGGTTCGATAATTCCATGTATCCTTACCTATGGGCTGGGTATCTTTTCCATTGGGAAATGGATTTTTAATATCCGGTCCATTGGTTTCACAGGCATTAAACATCAACCCTACAAGAACGGCGAACATCAATGAGCATGGGTTTTGAATAAGCTTGTGCATGGACTTTCGCATTTTTTATACTCTTTGATATAAGCTCCTCGCCAATGGGTCGATTAGCCCCGCATTTTTAACATCATCCAAAACACCGAAAATATCCGCGATCGTGGGAACTATGTCAGTTAGTCGACCTACCGGCTGAGCTTCACTTCCAATTCGAATATTAGGAACGCCTTTACCTAACATCAAGCCCCAAACTCTCCTTGCATTTGAATCACTATGATCGTAAGAGTACCAATCATTTCGGTCTAAAATAGGATTTGGATTTAGGTTTCGACCACATTCCGGAGCCACAATGAATATAGTGTTTCCTGACATTTCAGGAATATTATATTGAATATGCTGCCACAACCATGCAGTAACATGATCTGCTCTATGCAAGTTCTGCAGATAGCTTGTGAAATTTGAATGGCATGTATCGACGCCAGAAATATTTAATGCTAGCATTTTAGGCTTAAATTCCCTCAGTACTTCGGCTGCGTACATCATATTAAGAGCATCACCATTTCCTGCAATTGGTGGCTTTGCTAACTGTCCAGTCTGCTGCTTAGCAAATACACTTTTGATAAAATCTTTGATTTGGATTTTTTCTTCGTCAGTATTACTAACACTGCTTATTTGATCATTGGTCAATGCGAAACTTTGGTCTAAAAAGTTCTTCATAAAGTACATGGGTTCTAAATCCATGTTTGAGTAAATCTTCGCATTGCCCAATACTTCTTTCCCTGTCGCTGAGAAAGTAACCGGTGCAGCGAACATATTACCCCCATAGGGCAATCCATAATCTTTGTTATTACTTGAATTTAATAATGGAGTAGAATTACCAATACCATTGCCAATAAACCAAGTGTCGGTGGCTTTAAATCCGGCGTGTTTTCTGAGGTATTCAAAGATAGTAGGGTAGGAAGGTCGGACCCTGAGGCCTTGGCTTACTCCTGGGTTACCTGTGAGTAACGTATTCAAACCTACATAATGGCCTGCGCTTTGTGCCCTCATTTCAGGAAATAAAAGACCTAATTTTTCCATGGGTTGATTCAACAACCGAGGAATTGGTTCTGATCCTAAAGGTTCTCCAGCGACTGATGTACCATATGCGATTTTCTTATTTGGCGCATCGCCTTCAAACAAATTGGGCATAATGTTTCCCGCGGCACCCGAAACACCCTGACTATCCTCTAGGTATCGCCCTAAAACACTCTCTTGTTGTCGAACTCCACCTGCAAACATTACCAAAACAACATGATCAGCCTTCATTGAAGCAGTTTTTGCGAATAACCGGCCTGACGGAAGAATGTAGGGCGCCAATAGACCCCCACCCATTGTAATGCCTGATTTTGTTATAAAATCCTTTCTGTTCATTAAACCACTGACTTAATAATATTGATACTCTTTACTACATGCAAAAGCGGTGTAAACCATCTCTACCGTTACTGCTTTGTTGTTGGTTATAAATTGATTAAAAAAAACTTTTTCACCCTCACTCGGGTACCTTAAATAGAATCGCTTGAAGGTATTAATAATAAATGCATCAATATCCGTGCGCATCACTGCATCCTTTGGAATGGTGATACCTGAGGTGTTGAAGTAATTGCTCAACAACATCTCGTTTCCAACATCCTGGTCACCGATGGAGTAGAGTACATTCTGCGTCTTGTACAACTGATTGGGGGAAATAGCTGATTGGTATAAATTCGTATAGAGAATCGAAATGAACTCAGCATCATTTTTCTTTTTGGTCTTAAGACTTTTGTCCTCCAATACATTAACTTGATCAATTTCATAACCAATAATTCTCTCCTTCGTGCATGCTGAAGTGCACAAAAACAAACCGTAAATAATCCATGCATTCAATTTAAAATTGGGCATACTCGTCTCCAGAAATTAATTTTTGAATTACCTGTTCGATTTGATGGTTTTGATAGAATGTATAAAACAGAGCGCTCACCTCCGCTGTAGTTGCTTCACGTTGAAGTAAAACAAAATAAAACCAGCGAATTTGAGCTTCGTGAAACGCATCCGAATTCACAATAGCATCACAATACTCATTTTTATTTGCCGCCCATCTGTAAAATATGATTGCTGGTTCATTATAATGAATAATTTGATAGGAACGATCAAATTCAGATTGACTCGGATTTCTATTTAAGCAATTGTCAAATACGGCATTAATAAAATTAAAGCTATTCATATTTATTTGATCAAAAATAGAATTATTCATCATTACTGCGCACATATTTCTGTAATCCTTGGTGTTGTTTTTTAACGCAGAACGACTGTTCAATAAGTTGACATATTTTATTCGTTGATCGATGTAACGATAAACTCCTATAGAATCGCCATTTAATCGAGAAATGGTAATTGCAAAATTCAAATTACCAATAAATTTAGCAATATCAGGATCTGAAGCGCCCTCCAGAAATCTTGCTTTAGATAAATTGTAGATTCGTTGCGCAAAAGCATGCCGATATGAAGAATCGCCAACCCTGTAGGTTGTATCAAAAAGTAAAATGTTCACCAGTCTGCGTCTACAACTATCGTGAAGTTCCGCTTTCTTCAGCTGATTGGTGAACGATATTCGCTCAATATCGGTGGCTTCCCTACCAATTAAATCAATAAACATCCGCTGAACATAATTTTCAATTCTTAGCGTTGAAACTCCCTTGTAATTTGAGGGTTGATTGTTTTTGACTTGAACAGTTTCCGTGGTTTTACATCCCAGAAATGAGACAACTATTACAATGTAAACTAAGCGGATTACTCCCCGCTGAATAATGTCCATAACTCAAATGTAATTTTTCCATTTTGAGATTGCAAGTTTATGACATTGGTCATTTTTAGAAGACAATAAAATCTCGTAGTTTCGCACTCTAACGCTCGATACGATATGCCATTTTATCACAAGTCCGGACAAGTACCCGCAAAACGCCATACACAGTTTAGAAAACCCGATGGAAACCTGTATTCCGAAGAATTGGTGAGTACTGAAGGTTTTAGCAGCCTCTATTCATTGATATACCACTGCCATCCACCTACACTGGTTAAAAATATTGAAGAACCTTGGAATGTTGAACCCACTATCGCCAAGGAAAAAAATATGCAACATCGCAGCTTTTTGACTTTCAAAACAAAGCCAGAATCGGATTACCTAAAAAGCAGAAAGACGTTGCTGATGAATAGTGATGTAGCGATGGGCTCAGCAGCACCCATACAAGGATTTTCCGATTATTTCTATAAAAATTCTGACGCCGATGAAGTACTTTTTATCCATGAAGGCAGCGGCTTATTAAAGACCATTTATGGAAATATTCCATTCGAATATGGCGATTATTTGGTTATCCCCAGAGGAACTATTTATCAATTGCATTTCAACGATGAAAACAATCGCATATTCTTTGTTGAGAGTCCTACACCGATTTACCCACCCAAGAGATATCAAAACGCGGTTGGACAGCTAATGGAGCATTCGCCGTATTGTGAGCGCGATATTAAGTTGCCTGGAAACTTGGAAACACACGACGAGGTGGGGGAGTTTAGAGTATTGATTAAAAAACAGGGTTTGATTTATCCATACACCTATGCCACACATCCGTTTGACGCTATTGGTTGGGATGGTTATTTGTATCCTTATGGATTCAGTATTCACAATTTCGAACCGATAACAGGTCGCTTACACATGCCGCCACCCATACACCAAACTTTCGAAGGGAGGAATTTCGTGATTTGTAGTTTTGTGCCACGCATGTATGATTATCATCCTTTGAGCGTTCCTGCCCCCTACAATCATTCCAACATTGACTCCGATGAAATTCTTTACTATGTGGATGGTGATTTCATGAGCCGCAAACACGTAGAACGTGGCATGATTAGTTTGCACCCCAAAGGGATTCCGCATGGACCTCACCCAGGAACCGTTGAAAAGAGCCTAGGACAACTTGAAACCAAGGAACTCGCAGTTATGATTGATCCTTTCTATCCATTGATGATTACAACCGATGCCATGGAAATGGAAGATCCCCACTATTGGAAATCTTGGGTAGAATGATGAACTTTGGTCTTGTATATGCGCAAGTAATCGCAGTTGATTATCTGTTGGAGTTTTGGAATCCATCAATAACACATTAAATGTGTTCAATTGCCTGATCTAAATTGTTTTATAATTTACATTATGTTAAATAAAGGAGTCGAACAAAAGGTGGATTGCTCCGCCCTTTGGTACCTTTTACAATCTTAAAGACCTTATTCCATTCCTTTGATTAAAGCTGTATACCTCTCCTCGCCTGATTTGTCACCCAACTCAATACACGCCGACTTCAATGCCTTACAAATATTTATTTGATCAGCAGTCGAATAATCTGCATTGTCCAAAGCGCGCTCCAAAAATTTCTTAGCATCTGTAAACAACATTTTGAATTCCTCATCCACCAACTTTTTCTTGGCACCTACAGCTGCACTCCTCTTATCGTACAGTTTGCGGGTTTCATATTTCATCAAAGCCAAACCCAGGTTAAAGTTAGCGTCGTAATTAAACTCATCCAACTCAACTGCTTTGCGGTAGTCAGCGATGGCATTGTCGTACTTGCCTTGGCTTTCATACAAATAAGCCCGTGTGTAATACAAACGGGTGTTGGGTTCTATTCCAATTTGACGATCAACATCGTTGAATAAACGTTGCTCCTGTCTGATGCCTACAAAGAAATTCACCAATATCTGGAACATCGCGTCGCTATTATTGGATGCAGCCAATGCAGTTCTAATGCAATTCTCCGCTTTTGTTGTATCCCCGGTAGACAAGTATGCTCTCGACAAACCTTCAACTACAGCCGGAACTGTATTGCCCTTGTCCACCAACCCTTGTAAGATTGCGATTTTTGTCGCCTTGCTACTGTGCATTGAAGCCACCTGAGCATAAGTTTCTGTCAAAGTGGCTTTGGTAATTTTATTGTTCGCCAAATTTCTAGCCATCGCTGTATCCAAGTATTCAAAAATGCCAATCATCTCAGCATAATAGATACAGAGTGTGTCGTAGTTTTTTGTGGCGAAGTAATTTATTCCTTCGTTGTAACCTGCGGCGAAAGCATTACTAGCCAAAGCAATTCCACTTTCTTTTTCTTCTGCCTTTTTGGGCAAAGTGCTTTCATGGAATTTACGAATAGATATCATGGCCTCCAAACCTGCGCAATTGGTTAAGCCTTTCAACAACTCATTGTTTTTGGCACCAGCAATACGTGCATACACATCACTGCGAACCAAATACATTTTGGGTAGTTCAGCCGATTTGGGGTTGATTTTGGCTTTGTCGATTTCTTCTTTTGCAGTAATCAAGTCCTCCACGGAGTTGCTCATCAGCGCATACTCAGCTGAGTTTACTGCTTTGATTTGTGCTGTGCTACATTGTGCAAATCCTAAGGTTAACGCAATGCCGAGGGTTGTTTTGAATAAATTATTCATCGTTTTGAGGTGTTTCGGTTTCATTGTTGTTTTCTGTTGTGTTACCCTCAATGGCCTCACCTCCTTCGATAAATTCGGCTGATGATTCATCATCTTCCTCCTCTTCTTTTGGAGATTTTGCCAAGCCAGCGATAGAATCCGATCCTTTCAGATTGATGAGTCTCACGCCTTGCGTTGCGCGACCCATTACCCTCAATTTGTCAATGGCCAATCGAATGGTTAAACCACTCTTGCAGATGATCATCAAACCATCTTCGTCGGTCACCGACAGAATTCCCACCAGGCTGCCTGTTTTCTCTGTAATTGAGATGGTTTTAACACCCTTTCCTCCTCTACCTGTGATTCGGTAGTCTTCTAGGTCGGTGCGTTTACCATATCCCTTTTCACTGAGTACCAGGATTGTGGCTTCACTCTTCCTTGGGTTTACACAAACCATGCCAATTACCTCGTCGTCGGCAGATTCTAGCGTAACACCGCGAACTCCCGCTGCAGTTCGTCCCATAGGACGTGCTTTAGATTCAGGGAATCGGATGGCTTTGCCCAATTTTTTCGCAATGATAACTTCACTGTCGCCATCGGTTAAACAAGCTTGCAGTAATTCATCGCCATCCCTCACTGTGATTGCGTTTATACCATTGGTTCTAGGACGACTGTAGGCCTCCAACGATGTTTTCTTCACCACACCTTGCTTTGTAACCATGATGATGAAATTGTTCTCCAAATACTCCGGATCTTTCAAATTCACCACATTCAAATAGGCTTTAACCTTATCATCGCTTGGAAGACTGATCAAATTCTGAATGGGCCTTCCTTTCGTCGCTTTCTGTCCTTCAGGGATTTCATATACCTTCAGCCAAAAACAGCGGCCTTGTTCCGTAAACAGTAGCAAATAATTGTGGGTAGAAGCAATGAACAAATGTTCTACGAAATCCGCATCTCTGTGAGAAACCCCGCGTAAACCTTTACCCCCGCGATTTTGCTCTTTGTATTCACTCAACAATGTACGCTTGATGTAGCCCATATGAGAAATGGTGATCACCACTTCTTCATTGGGAATCAAATCTTCAATGTTGAACTCTCCTGCGCTAAATTCAATGTTGGTGCGACGTGCATCTCCGTACTTTTCTTTGATTTCCGTGATTTCCGTCTTGATGATACCCATTCTTAGGTCCTCAGACGCCAAGATGCTCTCATAATATTGAATCTCTTTCAGTACCGTGTTATACTCTTCACGAATCTTATCAATTTCCAGACCAGTCAATCGCTGCAAACGCATTTCCAGTATGGCTTTAGATTGAATTTCTGACAAGCCAAACTGACTCATCAAGCCTTCTTTTGCAGCATCGGGTGTGCGACTCTCACGTATCAATTTGATCACCGCATCCAAATTGTCAAGGGCAATAATCAACCCCTCCAAGATGTGAATACGTTTCCGTGCTTCATCCAACAGATACTGGGTTCTACGCTGAACAATTTCATGACGATGATTCACGTAATGACGAATCATGTCCTTCACATTCAACATCTCCGGCCTACCTGCAACCAAGGCAATATTGTTCACAGAGAAACTGCTCTGCAATGGGGTGTATTTGAACAGTTGATTCAAGATGATGTTGGGAATGGCATCGCGTTTCAAATCAAACACAATACGCATCCCTTGCCTACCACTTTCATCGCGAACAGCCGATATACCTTCGATTACTTTTTCGTTGATCAAATCAACGGTTTTGATAATGATTTGTGATGGTGTAACTTGATATGGAACCTCTGTCACAACAATCATTTCTTTGCCAGTGCTCGATACCTCTATTTCCGCCTTACCGCGCAACACTACCCTACCTCTACCCGTTTCAAAGGCATCTTTAATTCCCTCAACCCCGTAGATGGTACCACCGGTTGGAAAATCTGGGCCTTTGATGTAGTTCATCAACTCACTGATTTCAATGTCTTTATTGTCGATGTATGCCACGATACCCTCACAAACCTCGGTTAAGTTGTGGGGGGCCATATTTGTGGCCATACCTACCGCAATACCACTGGCGCCATTCACCAACAAATTGGGTATTTTGGCCGGCATCACAGAGGGTTCTTCCAAACTTTCGTCGAAGTTGGGTCGGAAATCAACCGTGTCTTTGTCGATATCCACCATCATCTCTTCAGCAATTTTGCGCAAACGGGCTTCCGTGTAACGCATCGCCGCTGGTGGATCTCCATCAATCGAACCGAAGTTACCTTGTCCATCTACAAATGGATAACGCAAACTCCAGTCTTGAGCCATACGAACCATGGTGTCGTATACGGAACTATCACCATGTGGGTGATATTTACCCAATACTTCCCCTACGATACGGGCCGATTTTTTGTGGGCTCGGTTAGACGCAAGACCCAATTCGGTCATACCATATAACACCCTTCTATGCACGGGTTTTAAACCATCTCTAACGTCTGGCAAAGCCCGGGAAACAATTACCGACATCGAATAATCGATGTAAGCTGTTTTCATTTCCTCCTCAATGTTGATGGAGATAATTCTTTCTGTGTTTTCGTTTAACTCATCCATGGAAAATAGTCAGTTATACAAATTACGCGGAAACACCACTAATACCGAAGAAGAACGGGGTTATGTTGCCCACAAATTTTATACATTTTAACACGACTTTTTAGAGATTATTTGGTCATTTCTTAATCGTTTAAAATACAGAAAGGGAAGGTTGCCCTTCCCTTTCTTATAAAATGTTGTTAAACGTTATTTATTTACGTAAATCAGCGGGGGGATTGTATGGGGTCTTCTTCTTTGGCAAAGAGGTTGTCCCCGCTTTCAAGTATTTGATTTTTCCGGCACCTGTTGGTTCCAACACCTGCATTTTACCCATACCCAAAGTTTCCAATTTGGGTTGTACCTCTAACAAATCTCCCGCTACTACCACCACCAAATTGTCTAGGTTTAACTGTTCTTTGGCCAAACTGTTTACCTGTTCTTTGGTCATGCTTTGGAGTATACGCAATTGTTGATCGGCATAGTCTATAGGCAGATTGCGATTAGCCATTTGTAAAATGTAGCCTGCTTTTTGTCCGATCGACTCATATTCTAACGCCTCACTGGCAACCAATGCCGATTTTGTGAACGCAAATTCTTCATCCGTTATACCGTTGTTTCTGTAACGAACCAATTCATCAATAATCTCAACGATGGCACTATCTGTGGCCCTGGCTTTTACCCCAGCAGAGATGGTGTAGGTTCCGGGCAAATCTTTGTAGGCCGGTGAGAAACCCCCGCGGATTCCGTAGGTCCATGCTTTGTCCTCTCGGATGTTCAAATTCAATCGACTGTTGAAGTTACCAGCCAAAGCAAAGTTCATCACACTGTTTTGGAAATATTTCCCAGTCACATCGTAGGGCAACGATTTGAATCCGACATAAATATCGCTTTGGTCAGCATCGGTGTATTTCACACCAAACAATTGGGGCGTTTCTACCGTCAACGCAGGAGCTGGTTTGGGAACGATCACATTCTTTTTCTCCCACTTTTTCAAGAAGGCAAATTTCGCATCAATTTCAGACGCTGTAACCGGACCAACCACCACCATTTTGGTCAAATTGGGTGCGTAATTGGCGTTGTAATACGCTTTGCAATTTTCCAAAGTAACCTTATCGTAATCCTCAGCCAATACAGAAGTACCAAGTGCATTGTCACCATTCATCAAACGCTTCCATGCATTTGAGGCACCCACACTGCGGTTTCTCAAATTGCTGTTGGCACCTTCTTTCGCACGTTTCTTGTTCTTTTTGAACTCTTCATCATCCCAGCGGGGTTTGAACATCATTTCTTCCAACAAAGCTACTGCGGCATCGAGTTTGTCTTTTTCGCATGACAATGTGATGCTTGTACCCGTAGTACCTGCACCAAAGCCGATGTTCACGCCCAGTTTTTCAAATTCCTTTTCCAATTCGGTAGGTGTATGCAAGGCAGTACCCGTCTCCATCGCACTTGCCAACAATTCAGCAGTTCCTTTGGGGACAATTTTGCCATCTTCCATCAAACGACCACCTTCAATGTTCAATTGTACAATAACACGCGGGGTTTCGTCGAAGTAGGTTGACCAGATTTCCAATCCGTTGGGCAGGATATTCTTTTCAACTTTTGGGGTTTTTGCAGAAGTAATTGCTTTGGGTTGTGGACGAGCACTGCGGTCGAAATTGTCTTTTACTGTGCGCAATGATAGACCGTTGTATTCGGCATCAGCCATCGCACTTTTAAACCCTGCATTGGGGTTCATACTCTGATACTTGGGTTTTTCGGCACCGTCTGCTACTTGTGCAGGCGTTATAATCACCGTGGAGGAAAACTTGTTTCTGATGTATTTCTCATAAACACGAAGAATATCGGCCTTGGTCAAATTTCTGTAGCGATTGGCATCATCCTCCAAGTTGTAACTGCTGCCATCCGCATTTTTGGCATCCAAATAC
>VGFS01000047.1 GCA_016868785.1 Bacteroidota bacterium | reverse complement strand
CCGGGTCTGCGAATCGAGCGGATTACCCACCTTCATCTCCGCCACCGCTTGCACCAAGGCGTTTTTCACTTGCTCATACACCGAGCGCTCAACAAATACCCTACTGCCACACAAACATATCTCACCCTGATTCATGAACGAACTGTTCACCGTGGTTTTGATCGCTTTCTCCAAATTAGCATCCGCGAATAGGATGTTGGGATTCTTTCCACCCAACTCCAAACTCACTTTCTTGAACATCGGTCCTGCCACACTGGAAATGTGCTTGCCCGTTGCTGTGCCTCCTGTAAACGATATCGCCTTGATGTTGGGATGCTCTACGATGGCTTGTCCTACCGACGACCCCAAACCATGAACGATATTCAACACCCCTTTTGGCAACCCCGCCGCTGTGCAAATCTCACCCAGCATAGCCGCAGTTACCGGAGTAAACTCACTGGGCTTGGCGATTACACAGTTTCCTGCAGCCAAAGCTGGCGCCACCTTCCACGTAAACAAATACAAGGGCAGATTCCACGGACTGATGCACCCCACCACCCCAATGGGCGTTCGCAGCGTGTAATTGATCGCGCGATTTTCCATGGCGTGACTTTCACTGGCAAACTGCATCGCCGCCGTAGCGAAAAACCGAAAATTCTGTGCGGCACGAATCATTTCGTTTTTGGCCAACCACAATGGCTTCCCTTGGTCCGTACTCTCGGCCAACGCCAGAGTATCCCGCAAATTGTCTATGCCCTCAGCGATGGCGTTCAAGATTTTAAAACGCTCCTCCGCGGGTGTATTGCTCCAACCGGGAAAAGCATCCGCAGCAGCCGAATAGGCCCGAGCCACATCCCCCGAATCCGAATTGGGAATGTTACCGTATACTTTTCCGTTAGACGGATTGTAATTATCCAAAACAGCCCCTGTGTGTGAGGCAGTGTATTCGCCGTTGATGTAGTTTAAAATATTCATGCGACCCTTTTCGGTTATTTTTCGATGTTAACGATGGCCAATTTCGGCAAAAATTTCATAAGAATTCGGGGAAGACCATACCGCATTTTCAGCAACGTTGATTCCATAGCCCTGACGCGGCTGAAACGATACTCGCACATCGCGGTCCATGTACCAACTTCGCTGCTTGATGGTCCATTGCATCAATTGAATGCGGTTTTTTCGGTAGTTCACCATCAACTCCTGCAACTCCGCCGCCGTATCTTGGGCATTATAACGCACAATTTTCAACGCACCCGCCGAGTCGATCGTTTCGTCGTACTTATATTTCTTCGACGCTTCCGACAATGACCAAGTGGTTACCCACTCCAACTCGTTGGCCCAGTCCAAAGAATCCAAGGTTTCGGTGTTTACCTCCTCGCCCTTGGTCACCGTTTTGCGCAAACCCGGTTGCGAATTTTGCAACCACGCAATTTCTTCTTGCGCAAATTCCACAAATTCATCCTTGCCGCCAACAGAGGCAGCGGGCTGTTTTTCTGTGCATGCCACAAAAACCAACACCACCCATCCGACCAATCCCAAATTTTTCATTGTCTTCATAGCATCAGTGACTTACCCGTCATCTCCAACGGTTGAACCAGACCCATCATTTGTAAAATTGTTGGGGCTACATCAGCCAAAATTCCATTGCGCAAATCTTGTTCACGCTCCTGGGTAACCCACCAAACCGGTACCGGATTTGTCGTGTGCGCCGTATTGGGTGTGCCATCGTCGTTTACGGCAAAATCGGCATTCCCATGGTCGGCAATAATCAAAAATTCATACCCCAACTCCTCACCCACTTCCACCAAGCGTTGCAAGCAAGCATCCACCGTTTCCACCGCTTTGATGATGGCTTCGTAAACCCCCGTGTGACCCACCATGTCGGCATTCGCAAAATTCAAACACACAAAATCATACTGCTGTTGTTGCATCTTGGCAATCGCCCGATCGGTTAACTCAATGGCGCTCATCTCGGGCTGTAAATCATAAGTAGCCACTTTGGGAGAATTCGCCATCAAGCGATCCTCGCCCTCAAATGCCGCTTCCCTGCCACCCGAGAAAAAGAAGGTGACATGGGGATATTTTTCAGTTTCCGCCGCCCGCAACTGGGTCTTTCCAGCCATCGAAATCACCTCTCCCAGCGTTTGTTGTAAATCGTCGTTTTCAAACAACACCCCCGATATCTTGAACTTCACATCGTATTGGGTTACCGTATAGTAATGGAGTTTGAGCTTGTGCATACCAAAGGCAACGAAGTCTTCCTGCGTAAGCGCCCGGGTGATTTGTCGGCCGCGATCTGTCCTAAAATTGGCATTCAACACCACATCTCCCTCGGCAATCAACCCCTCAGATTGGGGGAGACAGCGCAAGGCCGACATAAATTCATCGGTAATCCCCGTCGAATATTCAGATTGAATGTCTGCCAATACATCCTTAGTGGCTTTCCCTTTGCCCTGAGTCAGTAAATCGTAGCAAACCTTCACCCGCTTCCAGCGCTCGTCGCGATCCATGGCATAATACCTACCCACCACCGTACTCAATTGAACCGATGTGCCTTTGATGTGATCCAACAGGTTTTTTACATGACCCAAACCCGATTTCGGATCCGTATCCCTACCGTCTAAAAATGCGTGGACGTACACCTTTTTCAAGTCAAATTCCTGGGCGATGCTGCACAATTGTTTGATGTGCTCGATGTGGGCATGAACCCCGCCATCGCTCAGCAAACCCAAAATGTGAAAAGGACGATCCTCGGCTTTGGCCTTGTTCATCGCCGAAAGCAAAACCTTGTTGTCCGACACAGTCCCTTCGGCAAATGCCTTGTTGATTTTTGCCAACATCTGCCACACAACCCTTCCCGCACCAATATTCATATGCCCCACCTCGGAATTACCCATCTGCCCTTCCGGCAACCCCACATTCTCACCATCCGTGCGGAGGGTAGCATGCGGAAACCGCGCAAATAAGGAATCCGTACACGGAGTAATCGCTTGATTGATGGCATCGGAATGAGAACCGTTTCCAAGTCCCCAACCATCCAATATAACCAAACCCACTTTTTTTACCATTCCACAAAGGTACAACACCCCGTAATTGTATGAAGTAAATTCCCGATATTTGTGGTATGAAAAACCACTTTTCTGTACCCTTTTTACGCAAAAGCTGGGGCTTGTGCCTCGGGCTGTTGCTCGCAGGGGTTTCAGAGCTCTCAGCACAAGTGGTTTACGATGTAGATCCCGCCGTTGAAAGCGTAGAAAAAAATCGCATCGAAAAGAGTAAATCGGCCGACAAAAAAATCATGGGCTACCGAATTTTCATCGGTTTTTCAGCCAAACGCGCCGACGCTACCGAGATCCTCACCAAAGCGGAAGAGAAGTTTTCCGAAACCCATGGTGCCGTTTTGATTTACGACGAACCCAACTTCAAAGTATACGTTGGAACATTTACCACAGCCGCAGAGGCAGACGCCGCACTGGTTGAGGTAAAAAGAGAATTCCCAACCGCACGCAAATTGCGCATGCTTATCCCCAACCCCGCCTACAGCGTACCAACGTCGAACTAACCCATGCCCAATTCGCTGAAAAAAGATCCCAAAATCGAAAAGACTAAACAAGAAGTTCGGGAACTCTTCACAGCCTACTTAGAACAAAACCAACAGCGCAAAACCCCAGAGCGCTATGCCATTCTCGACGAAATTTACTCCTCAAAAAGTCATTTCGACGTGGATGAATTGTTCCTCAAAATGAAATCACGAAACTACCACGTGAGCAGAGCCACCGTATACAATACCCTGGACCTGTTGGTGGAATCCGGATTGGTAAAACGTCACCAGTTCGGACAAAATACCTCACATTACGAACAAGCTTACGGATACAAACAACACGATCACCTGATTTGCAATCACTGCAAAAAAGTGTTTGAATTTTGCGATCCCCGCGTGCAACAAATTACCAGCACCATGGGAAATTTGCTCAAATTCAACGTGAGCAGCCACTCTTTACATTTATACGGCGACCCAAGCACCAACGAACAAGGCGAATGTGCCCAATGTGGTTTGGTCCCCAACAAACTATAGACTCTAGACAATTACTTACATGGTTGATGTTATACTTGGCCTCCAATGGGGCGACGAAGGAAAAGGAAAAATTGCGGACTATCTCACGCCGAAATACAACGTGGTAGCTCGTTTTCAGGGTGGTCCAAACGCCGGACATTCACTGGATTTTGAAGGCAAAAAATTTGTCCTCAACACCATCCCCTCTGGCATTTTCCGCAAGGAAACCATCAACCTTATTGGGAATGGCGTTGTAATCGACCCCGTGCGTTTGCGCGAAGAAATCGAGCGCATCGTGAACGAATGCCCAGACTACAAAGAGCGTTTGTTCATTTCACAAAAAGCCCACCTTATTTTACCAACCCATCGCATTCTTGATGCCGCCTCAGAAGCAGCCAAAGGCGATGCCAAAATTGGATCCACCCTCCGCGGTATCGGTCCAACTTACAAAGACAAAATTGGTCGCTCAGGCCTCCGCGTCGGCGATATCCTTGAGGCCGATTTCCGTCAGCGCTATCAAGCCGTGGTAAAAGACCACCTGCGCATGATTGAATTCCATGGCTTCACCGATTTCCAATTGGAGGCGGATGAAGAAAAGTTCTTCAGTGCCATCGAATTTTTAAAAGGACACAAACTGGTAAACAGCGAATATTTCATCCACGATTGTATCAGCAAAGGACAAAAAGTGCTCGCAGAAGGCGCCCAAGGCAGCTTGCTCGATGTAGAATTCGGCACCTACCCCTTCGTTACAAGCTCAAACACCTTGGCCGGTGGCGTATGTACAGGCTTGGGCGTTGCTCCCAAACAAGTGGGCAAAGTATTCGGCATCTTTAAAGCCTATAGCACCCGTGTGGGTTCAGGGCCATTCCCTACCGAGCTCGACAACGAAACAGGGGAGTATTTGCGCATCAAAGGACATGAATTTGGTGCCACCACCGGCAGAAAACGTAGAACCGGCTGGATCGATCTGGTTGCTTTGAAATATACCTGCATGCTGAACGGTGTAGACGAACTCATCATGATGAAGAGCGATGTATTGAACGGAATGGATAAAATCGCCGCTTGTACCGCCTACATGATTAACGGTGTTCGCAGTGAACAAGTCCCCGCAAACCTCTGCAGTAGCGATGTAGAACCCATCCTAGAATGGTTCCCTGGCTGGGGTGAAGACCTCAGTCATACCCAAGGATTTGAGGCCATGGATGAGCGATTCCGCAATTATGTGCACTTTGTAGAAAACTACTTGGGCACCAAAATACGCGTTATCTCCCTGGGTCCAGAGCGCGAAAGCACCCTGGTAAAAGATTAATCTACCCTACAAGGCATGAAAATCATCTGTATCGGCAGAAACTACGATGCGCATATCCGAGAACTCAACAACGAGACACCGGAAGAGCCCGTCATTTTCATCAAACCCGATACAGCCCTGTTGAGAAACAACAACCCCTTTTTCATCCCCGATTTTTCCAATGAAATTCACCACGAAGTAGAATTGGTGGTGAAAATTAAGAAGCCGGGCAGGCACATTCCCGTCAAATTCGCCAAAGACTACTACGATGAAGTGTCGTTGGGGATCGACTTTACCGCCAGAGACGTTCAAAATCGACTCAAAGCCAAAGGGTTGCCCTGGGAGAAAGCCAAAGGATTCGACCACTCAGCCGTGATTGCCAACTTCTTGCCCCTGTCGGTATTGTCGGAAGGAAATAATCATGGGATCGACGATTGTCATTTCCATCTGGAAAAAAACGGGGAAATCGTGCAGCAAGGGCACACCAAACACATGATACACCGGGTGGATGAGATCATTTCGCATGTATCAGCCTATTTTGGCTTGCGGATTGGCGATTACATTTTCACCGGCACACCCGAAGGTGTAGGTCCTGTAAGGCCAGGCGACCAACTGAAGGGAGTGCTAGCCGGACAAACGATGTTCGACTTTTCCGTCCGATAATTACGGCTTGATCTTAAAACCCAAACATCTCCTGTTCCGACAATAATTTTGGAATGAGGATTACGTTGCGTGTCGGCCCGCCCAAATAAACGCAAGAGGGGCGGCCTGCGGCCGCCCCTCTTGCGTTATTCGATAACAATCTAGATTACCTCAATACAACTTTTTGAGTAGTAGTGCGACCTGCGTTGTCGGTGATGTTCACGAAGAAAATACCTGACAAACCGTTGGCGTTTACTGTCTCAACCTTGCTGTTGGCATTGATGCTACGAACAACACGACCGTCGATGCTGCGAACCACGATGTTTTTGATGTTGTTGGTTGCCAATGAAACCACAAACTGACCTTCAGCTGGGTTTGGAGCAATGCTCACTTCAGCGTTCTCAATGATGTTCTTGTTAGAAACCACTGCGCAAGCGTTCCATTTGTAAGTAGGCAAAGTAACGTCTGCTGTAGCAGTAGCGATATCAAACACACGATCCACTTTGTTGTAACCGTTCAAAGAACCACAAGCAATGTTCAAGTTCTTTTCGCTGAAGTCGTCATTCTCAGACAAACCGTTGGCGAAACGGAACTGATATTTTTGAGCCCAAATTTTGATGGTGGTAGAGTAAATGCCATTACCCATGTCCTTCAATTTGATCTTGTTGAATTTCCACTCACCTTGAGCCGTGTCCATGTAGGGTTGGAAGTTACCTGCCATCCAAACACCGTCAGCAGAAACGATGGTATCAGACATATCTACAGAGAATGTTACTTTCAACAAAGAACCCAACTTAGGAATGGTGTAAACTGTATCACCAGTGATAGAACCATCGGTGTAGTTCAACTTGAAAGTACGGTTAGGGCCTTTGATAATCCAAGTACCAGCAGGTCCTGCAGTAGCACCCCACTCGTATGAACCAGTCAATACCTTAGGGTAAGTAGCAGACCAGATACCGTCGTTGGCTACTTTATCGCCACGCAAACCGCTATCGTTGGCTACGAAATCAGACCAACCAGACAAGTTACCCTTGAATTTAACGTTGGTCAATTTGAAGCTGTTTTGGTAGTTACCATCAATAACGTGGAAAGTTACGTCGCGCTTGTACTTAGGAATCAACGCACAAGTATCTTGTTTGTTGAAACAAACATGCTTAGTAATCACACCAGCAGAAGCTACTTTCAAATCGCGGTCGTTTACTGACTCCCAACCACTCTTACCGTTAACGAACTTGAACTTGTAGTCACCATCAGGCAAGAAAGCCACCAAGTAGTACATGTCGCCAACGTTTTTACATTTAGCTGCATCGTCTGAAGGAGTCCAATCAGAAGTCATACCGGCTTTGGTTTGGTAGTTACCAGCCACGCGAACGCCATCTGTAGATACGTCTTCGTTCTTCATGTCTACCTGAAAAACCACACGCTGAGTACCACTTTTTGGAGCTGCACAATCCGCAGAAGCGTCATTGAAGCAGTATACATCCAATACTTGGTCAGCAGTACCAGTAGTCAACTTACGGTTGAAAGACTCATCGGGCATACCCCAAGCGTCACCGTTGATGTACTTGTACTCGTAGCTTGTGCTCGCCTTCAATGTCAATTGAATAGAATACACATAACCAGATCCAGTAGCTGTCAAAGTGTTACCAGTTGCCCCTGGAGACCAGTTGCTTCCGATACCGCCATCAGCCTGCAAATCACCGGCAATGCGGATACCCTTTGGACCTACTGCTACATTCTGCATGTTTACCCGGAAGGTAACCTTTACAGTTTGCGCAAAAGCTGCAGTTGTCAACGCAGCCAAGGCAATGAGTGAGTAAATTTTTTTCATGTTTATATTGTTTTATTATTTCTGCGGTAAAGATAAATAAAAAAGTGTCAAACTGACAATAACGTTTTTACTAAAAAATTGCACTTTCTTTGTAATACCGAAAAGAATTCATGAAAAAGCTGATTTTCCATTGCCTCTCTATCCTATTTTTTACCGTAAACTGCCTATCTGCCAGTTTGTTACCCCCGCGAAAAAATACGTATCACGTAGCGCCTCCCTCCTGGTTTTTGGGCTATAGCAACCCCAAATTGGAGATCATTTTACACGCCGAAAACATCAGCCTTTATAACATCGCCATGACCCCTTACGCCGGCGTTACTTTGGATAGTGTAGCACAGAGTGCGAACCGACATGTTTGTTACCTCAAACTCACCATTGAGCCCAACACGCAGCCCGGCTTTTTACAGTTCAATGTTACCCCAAAAGAAAAACGCAGCAAAGCCCAAAGTCCCTACGTACTTAAATACGAACTAAAATCACGTCGCTCCAAAGAATTGCAAGCCCCCGGACTCACACCCAACGATGTCACCTACCTCATATTCCCCGATCGTTTTTGCAACGGGGAAACCGACAACGACAATGCCGATATGCAATACCGCGTTCGAGTGGATCGCGGTGGATTGAAATCGCGACATGGTGGCGATTTGGCAGGAGTTCGCAGCAAACTCGACTACCTCAAAGAATTGGGCATCACCGCACTTTGGCTCAACCCCGTTCAAACCAACGACCAACCCGAAGAGAGTTTTCACGGCTATGCCATCACCGACAACTATGAAATCGACCCCCGATTTGGTAGTAACAAAGAATACGCCGACCTAGTAGCTGAAATGCGCAAGCGCAATTTGAAGATGATCATGGACATCATCCCAAACCACGTAGGCGATAAACATTGGATGAATCAGTATTACGACACCGGCTGGTTCAACTACAAAGACACCTACGTGGAAACCAATTTCCGCGCACCAACTTTCGGTGACCCCAACGGGGCGCCCTCTGAGAAAAACATCAACACCGATGGCTGGTTCGTGGCTACCATGCCCGATTACAATCAAAAAAACGCACACGTCGCAACCTACCTCGACCAATTATATCTCTGGTGGATTGAGTTTGCCAACTTATCGGGGTATCGCATCGACACCTATCCATACCCGGACCAGGCCTACATGAATCACCTCATGGAAGTGCTGTTGCGCGAGTATCCCCAACTCACCATTTACGGCGAAACTTGGGTACAGCACACCACCACTCAAGCCACATTTGTTCGCAACAACATCAAAGGATTCGAAAACAATCGCTTACCGGGAGTAACCGACTTTTCGATGTGCTGGGCCTTTCAAGAAGCCTGCTCAAAACCGTTCGGATGGACCGAAGGACTGAATCGTGTTTACATCACCCAGAGCGAGGATTTTTTGTATCAAGACCCTTACAAGAACTGCACGTTTCTGGACAACCATGATATTTCTCGTTTCTATTCGATCGCCAACGAAGACATCGATGCATGGAAAAGAGGCATTACTTTGCTACTGACCACCCGTGGATTGCCTTGTATTTATTATGGCACCGAAATTCTCATGACGGGCAAAACAGAAAAATCGGATGCTTATGTGCGTTTTGATTTCCCTGGCGGATGGAATGGCGACCCTGTCAATAAGTTCACACCCAAAGGCCGTACTTCCAAAGAGAATGAGGCGTGGAAATGGATGCAAACGTTGAACAAAGCCCGCACATCAATGCCCGCATTGGGTACTGGAAAAACCATGCAATACACCGGCGTCAATGGCATCTATGTGTATTTCAGATATACAGACAACCAAAAAGTGATGGTTGTATTGAGTCAGAGCGACGAAACTCAGGACATTTCAACGGCCAGGTTTTCTGAATTAACCTCGGGGTACGGCAAGTTGCGCAACATCATGACGGGCGAAATCACACCCTTGGGCAGCATATTGAAAGTGGCAGCCAAAGGCAGTTATGTGTACGAGTTGATCAAATAAATCCGAATCGCTGATTCGGTTTAGCCCAAGAGTTCAAACACGATCAGGCGTTTTCCGACATTAAGGCGCGGAATTGTGCCAAGCGGTTGTTTACATCCTCTTGTGTAATGGAGGCCAGCTTGTTGGTACCGAATTGCTCAACGCAGTAGCTAGCCAAAGCACTTCCGTATACGATGCCTGTTTTCATGGCCTCAAAATCGGTTCTGCCTGTGCTTGCGAGGTATCCGATAAATCCACCTGCGAAAGTATCTCCCGCACCGGTTGGGTCAAACACCTCTTCCAAAGGAAGTGCTGGGCAGAAGAACGTTTGTCCTTCCGAACCAAACAGCAACGCACCGTGTTCTCCTTTTTTAATGATCAACGTTTGGGGGCCCATGGCACGAATCACGCGGGCGGCTTTAACCAAACTGTATTCACCGGACAATTGTTGGGCTTCCTCATCGTTAATGGTGAGCACATCTACACGCTTCAACACGGCTTTGAGGTCATCCATGGCGATATCCATCCAAAAGTTCATGGTATCCATCACTACCAGTTTGGGCTTGCGGGTTAGGCGATCGAGGGTGGTCAGTTGCACTTGGGGACTCAAGTTTCCGAGCATCACATAATCGGGTTGTTGCCAATTTTCAGGAATGACGGGATCGAAATCACCCAAAACATTGAGCTCTGTTACGAGTGTGTCGCGTGAATTCATGTCCGTGTGATACTTCCCATGCCAGAAAAACGACTTCTCACCGGTCTTTACTTGAAGTCCAGCCGTATCCGTACCCCGTTGTTTCAAGGTCTCTACAAAGTCAAAATCAAAGTCTTCACCCACAACGGCAACCAAGCCAACGGGCTTATGCAACAAAGTAGTAGCCAAAGAGATATAGGAGGCAGCACCACCCACAATTTTACCAGTACTACCAAAGGGGGTGTCGATGGCGTCAAACGCAACAGATCCGATAACGAGAAGGCTCATAAAAATATTTTAAAAAATTTCTGCAAAGGTATTGAATCGAAACCGCTTTCATACTATTTTTGCGTTCCGGTTGAGACAAGGCAACGCTTGAAAAAGCAACCTTGTTATAACACAGACTCCTTGATAGCTCAGCCGGTTAGAGCGAGCGGCTGTTAACCGCTAGGTCGTTGGTTCGAGTCCAACTCAGGGAGCACAAGTGCACAAGGCGACAGAAATGTCGCCTTTTTTGTTGTTTATCAGTGGGTTAAGGTAGCTGCATCTTTTGTATTTCAAGAAAACGTCTTCTTTCAACATATTTTTTGACAGTCAACTTTATTTTAGCTTTAGACATCGAAAAAGACGTCTTAATGACGTCTGAATGTCAAAATTTTATTCAATTTAACATATCATATTTGCAAATGGAATTTGGCGCAAGATTAAAAGAGATTAGAACAAGTTTGAATTGCTCTCAAAAAGAACTTTCAGAACAGACAGGATTAACCCTCAGAACTATTCAAAGAATTGAGAATAATGAGGTTAAACCGAGTCTTTATTCTTTAAAAGTGATTGGAGAGGCATTAAATACCGACTTATCTAATTTTGTAAAAACATCCGAAGCCAAACCCTATGAATTTAAT
>VGFS01000046.1 GCA_016868785.1 Bacteroidota bacterium | reverse complement strand
CTTTAGCTCAATAGTATTTTCTGATGAAGGAGATATTTTAAAAGATCAGGTGGATCCAGATATTGCATATAATCAACTTATACGTCCTGGAAAAAGTATGTTGGGAATATTCTACATCAACAACAGGAATGTAATTTTAGATTTCAAGTTAATTTTCTTAACAGCGGTTGCTATAATTTCGAAGGAGAATGCTTTAAGGGGTGTTGTTTCAATATTGAAGAGTTTGAAAGCGGATGCTAATTTGATTGGAATTGCTGCAAGACAAAATGAATTGGTACCTATGCCTCCTCCGGGTGCAACTAATATTGTTACTAATAGAGAAGGCCGAGTGGATTTCTAATTTATAAAATTGACTTTAACTTTGTCATTGTTATAACAAATTTTTATATAAGCTTGATCTTGAAATACTATCATCAAGTACCAAGAGAAAATCATGTTTTCATAAAAAAGTGTAAAAATCAGTTTAATATTGCATGCAATTAGATTTAGCTAATTTAGAAGATTTAAAGGCAATTGGTAGTATTGAAGCTCTTAATCAATATTTGCAGAAATATATCTATATTTACCACAGGATTTATCGATTTTGAAGTTCAGATTGGACTGATAATAAACAAATTACGAGAAAAAAAATAATGTTAGAGAGAATATTATTTTTCATACTTGTAAAATTCTTTACAGTTTAATGCAATGTGAATGTATGTCGAGTGAAGCTTGTAATTACAGCTTCGGTCAAGAAATTCCCCAATTCTGTAACGTCTTTAGACGTTATATAAATTTGGTGGGTCCGCGACCCAACTTGTTTAATCAAGAAGAGCTGATTCAAGAGCGTGATACGCGTAGTGTGTATTCGGTGCGTCCAGGCATTACCGGTTTGGCACAAATCAACAAAATTGACATGTCCACGCCTCAACTCTTGGCAGAAACCGATGCCAAGATGATTCAGGAGTTAAACACCCTTGGTTACTTCAAGTATATCTTCCTTACCGTCTTTGGTAAGGGGTTTGGGGATCGCATCGTTACCCCGTAAATTTCCCATTTCTTTTTGAGTTTCAGGATTGTTTTTGTGGGTGAAGACAGCCACTGCTTTTCTTATTGTATCTTTGCCTTAGCATGAGTGTGTTTCAACTGAAATCGGCATATTACCACCGCTGGGTGGTATTTTTGTTGGATTTGTGCTTGTGCGCAATCTCAGTGGTATTGTCCACCGTGCTGTTTCATTACCACGAATCGTTAGATTTTATCCTGAATCGGATCAACCTGCACGCGGCAGTGATCCTTCCAAGTACGGTTGTTTTTCACTTGCTCATCCGTCCCCACATGGGCATCATTCGCCAAACCGCCCTCTACGATTTGGTGAAACTGCTGGTGGTTCGCTTTTTGGTCCTACTGCTGTCTGTGATTTGGGTGTACGAACTGCATAATCAGGGAAAAACAGACTACCTCTATTCCATCTTGGTGATGGATTTCCTGCTCAGTGCCCTGCTGTTGATTTCCTTGCGCTTGGTCGTGAAATGGCTGTTCGCCATTTTTAACCAAAATGCCACACCCCAATCGTCTGTCTTGATTTATGGTGTCGGAGCCTCCGGCAACCTCACCTACAATGCCCTGCAAGCCAAATACAAAGTCTTGGCCTTTGTCGATGATGACCGCAGCAAACAAGGCAAGCGCTTTCAGGGCAAACGCATCCTCAGTTTGGAACAGGCCAAAAAGGAATTCATCGAGCCTGGCAAAGCCTCCCTCATGGTTTGGCCATCAATGGATTGGGCGTAGCCCGCAAAAAGGAAATTGCCCAGCTCTGCATGTCCCACGAGGTCAAACTGCAGCTGGTGCCCAAACTGGAAGATATGTTGGCCCAAGGGGTTACCAGCAATGATTTGCGCACCCTGGATGTAGAGGAGTTGTTGGGCAGAGATCCCATTGTACTAGACCAAAAGAATGTGAGTTCGGTGTTGTTTGGGAAAACCATTTTGATTACCGGGGCTGCCGGAAGCATCGGGTCTGAAATCGGAAAACAAGTACTTTCTTACTGGCCGGCCAAAGTGATTTACCTCGACCAGGCGGAAACCCCCTTGTTTCATTTGGAACGGTCACTCACCTCTCTTGAAAGTTTCAAAGGCATTGCCAAGCAATTCGTGGTGGCCGATATCTGCCAGAAATCCGTGCTGGATCACTTGTTTGCCACCCACAAATTTGATGTGGTTTTCCATGCGGCCGCCTACAAACACGTGCCGCTCATGGAAGAAAACCCCCTGCAAGCCCTACACGTCAATACCTGGGGTTCGGCCCAATTGGCCGAATTGTCCATTACCCATGGGGTGTCGCGGTTTGTGCAAATAAGTACCGACAAAGCCGTGAATCCCACCAACGTGATGGGTGCCAGCAAGCGGGCAGCCGAACGGTACATTCAATCCTTGAGCACCTTGGGAAAAACCCAGTTCATTACCACCCGTTTTGGGAATGTCTTGGGGAGCAACGGTTCGGTAATTCCCTTGTTCCAAGAACAATTGAATCAGGGGGGGCCATTGACCGTCACCCACCCCGAGATTACCCGTTACTTTATGACCATTCCTGAGTCCTGTTCTCTGGTGTTGGAGGCAGGGGCCATGGGCAAAGGGGGCGAGATCTATGTGTTTGACATGGGTTCCCCCGTGAAGATTCGCGATTTGGCAGAAAACATGATTCGTTTGGTGGGCTTAAAGCCTTACCTCGATGTAAACATCGTGTATACCGGATTGCGCCCCGGAGAAAAACTCTACGAGGAGTTGCTCAGCAATGCCGAAACCACCTTGCCCACCGTTCACCCCAAAATTATGGTGGCCAAAGTGTCTGAAAACGACCCTTCCTTTTTCCAAGAAGAATGGCGTAGTTTGCTCACCTTAATTCAAGGCGGGGCGGATGCCCAAACCTTGGTAACTTGGTTGAAACACATGGTGCCCGAATACATTTCCGAAAATTCTCCCTTCGAATCCATCGATGAAGAGAATTCTGTGAACCATGTTGCCTTGAATTTAAACCAACAACCTTTGGTATTGTCACCCTATGCCAACAGTCATACCAAACGCTGGTTTGATTTGGCGTTTACTTTGTGTGTGCTTCCAGTTGCTTTGATTTTGTTGTTACCAGTTTGTTTGGTGTATCCGTTGTTTGGTGGATTCAGCCTGATGTTCAGCCATTGCCGTGTGGGCATGGGTGGCCGCAAGTTTAATTTGTATAAAATCCGCAGCCTCAAGAAAAACCACAACAACCCCCGTGCAGGTATGGTGAAAGGCGATGGTACGGTATTGCCCATCATGGGTAAATTCTTGCGCCAAACCCGCTTGGATGAATTGCCCCAGATTTTGAACATCTTGCGGGGCGACATGAGCTGGGTAGGTCCGCGCCCCGAGCAGTCGGACTTCGTGGACCAATGCAAAGAGAAATTCCCGGCTTATGATGCCCGTCACGCCGTGAAACCCGGCATCACCGGCTTGGCCCAGATCAACAACCCCGATGCCACCATCGATGACCACCAAGAGAAATTGGTGCATGATCTGGAGTACATCCAATCCGCCAATTTGTGGTTAGACATCCAAATTCTTTGGAAGAGTTTGGCCGTGGTATTGAAACGTTGATTGAATGGCAGGTGCTCTGAACTGTCTGTGCCAAAATCCAAGCGCCCATTGAATGGATTAAAGTCAGTTGTTTATCGATGCATTATTCACATACTAAATTTTCAAACAAATACCATGTTGAAAATTTAGTATAATTTGTCTGAAGTATTAGGGATAAAGTGTGGCTATATTTTCTATCTCTTGACCATTCAAAGCACGTCCCCAAATGCCTATATCTCTTAAGTAACCATTGAGACTGTGACGCACACCAGGGCGGGTGCCAATGCACAGGGGCAAATTGTTTTCATTGCTCAGTAGACCCGGAGAAGCAATTTCGTCGGTCTTCTTACCATTTACCCAAAGCTGTACTGTATTTTCATCGTGCACATAGACTATGTGGGCGGCTTTTTTAAATGGCAAGTTTAGGGAACTCTCAAATTCATTGTTTGTACCATTAATCGTCCAAGAAACGGATACTTTATAACCATCTGTTGAACGTTTTGATACTTTTAATTCAAATGAACTACCCCAGCCGGTGTAGTCTCGTTTGCTTACTAGATTGTGCAAATTCGCTGGATCTATGAGGTCATCGAGGTACAAATAGGCAGAAATACTCAAAGCCCGGGGGTTCAATTGATTCTTGTGGGGTTTGGTTAGGTAAGCGTTGTTAGAAAAATAGGTCCCTTTTAGGTTGGTATTTGGTAGGAAAGAATGAAATAAGCTGCCAACGGATTGTAGGTGATTTTGGTTCAGAGTATAATCTTCAAAATCGTCGGCAAGTGGCCAAAATGCCAATAAATTGGGGGTGTTGGCAAAGGGAGTATTGTCCAAGAACCCCAGGTTGAGCGGCTCAGAGGTGTCCCGGATGATGTCTCCACCTTGGGTGGTTACCTCGAGGACGCACCTCAATTTGGTGGGCAGGGTAGTATTCAAATCACCCCAAGAGATTTGAAGGGAATCCAATACGCCAAAAGAAGCAGGATTTACTGTGGTTTGATAACAAAGAGTAGTGCCATTGAGCCAACTGAACCGAATGGACTGGGCTTTGAAATTGAGGCGGTAAAGGGTATAAATCTCGGCATCAGCCGGTGAATACCGCATCTGTTCAATGGACGCGCGCAACGCACTGGGAATGGCCGCGGGTTTTTCGCAGCCCATCATTGTGGTTATTACGAACACAAGAGAGATCCAAGCGTATTTTTTCATGCCATCAGTCTCAAACAAAGGTAGTATATTCGTGTATTACTTGAATTCATGAAGTCTTACATTCACTATTTTTTACTCATTGTACTAACACTCTTTGGTTCTCCTCTTCAATCCCAGGGTTGGTTGGGAAAAGATCTGGCCAACATGGGCGATATCAACGTGAAACAGTTGACGGAAGCCCAGCGTCAAGAAGTATTGACCGCGGCCAAAGCCCAAGGCTTGAATGTATCGGATTTGGAATTCATGCTCAAATCCCGCGGATTGAGTGCGCCGGATGTGCTTGAAACAGAGGCATTGGGTGCAAAAAAGAAAGACAGTGTTGAATCCAACCCCAAATTAAAAGAAAACGTGTTGCAAAGCAGGGTGGCCATTTTTGGGCAGGAGTTGTTTGAGGCCACGCGTACCCCATTGGTCAACAATGCCAACGTGGCACCCACAAAGAATTACATTTTGGGCATTGGCGATAACCTCACGGTGAGGGTGTATGGCATTCAAGAACAGAAAACAAGTGCTGTGATCAATCGCGAAGGGAACATTTTTTTGCCTTACGGCGGAAAATGCAAAATTGTGGGTTTGACGGTGGCCCAGGCGGAGGGTGTGATCAAAAACAACTTGATGAAAAATGGGTTTGCTTCTCTGGCTTCAGGCCAAAGCCATGTCAGCATCAGTTTGGATGATTATCACAGCATTCAAGTGGTTGTATGGGGTGCTACTGAACCAGGGTCTTATACCTTGCCTGCCATGAGTACCATCTTTGATGTGTTGTACTTGGCCAAAGGTCCGGGTGTGAATCGCAGTTACCGCAGTGTGCAAGTCATACGGAACCAAAAACGCATTGCAGAATTGGATCTGTATGATTTCATCACCAAAGGCACCTCCAACAACAACATTGCGTTACAAACCGGTGACATTGTGTTTGTTCCATATTACGAGAAACGCGTGCGATTGCGGGGGGAAGTGAAAACTCCGGCCATTTTTGAATTGAAGGGCAAAGAAACGTTGAAAGACGTTTTTGATTTTGCGGGTGGTTATACAGAAATTGCCTACCAGAACACCATTCAAGTGATGCGGTATGGTCAAGAAGGCAAAGAATATTACACATTGAACAAGTCGTTTTTGGATACGTTTGCCATCTTGGGTGGTGAAATTGTGGATGTGCAGAGCATCAACAACATCGATAAGTACAGAATTGAACTGGTGGGCTCAGTGAAACGGCCAGGCTATTATTCCGGCACGGGCAACAATACCCTCCACGACATCATACAACAGGCCGGTGGGTTGGATTTTGGTACCGTGAAAAATACGGTCTTGATTCGCCGGGATGAAAAGAATGGCTTATTCAATTACGTCAGACATTCTTTACAAGCCGTGTTGGATGAAAAACTGTCGGTGTATCTGTTTGATGGCGATGTCATTTACTTTATGGACAGTGGTGATATCAATTTTCGGGAAGAAGTACAAATTTTGGGGCAGGTCCGAAATCCTGGGAATTATAAATTTGGAGAAAATTTGAGTTTGGGTGATTTGTTGTTCATTGCAGGGGGGTTCAAATCCAAGGCTTTGAGTAACAAGGTGATCCTTTCCAGGAAAGTGCAAGATCAGAATATTTTGGCGGAAGTGATGCAGATCGAAACGCAACCGGATTATTGGAACAATGCCGCCTTGTTTGAGATTATCTTAAAACCCGGTGATGTGGTGAGTACTTACGAAAACCCATTGATCAGAGAGCAGGTATATGTGTCGGTTGAAGGGGAGATCAACAATCCGGGGGTATATCCCTTGGATAGACGTTCGCAGAACCTGTTGGATATTTATAAGCGCGCTGGGGGTGTTACCGATTATGGGAATTTGGAGGAAGCAGTGGTTTTGAGACCCATCCTCAAAACCGTCATCTTGGAGCAATCAGCCAAAAACAAATCAAAAGTGTTCAATGAGATCTATAAAAATGATACCACACTCCAGGTGGATACCGTGATGCAAGAAAAACAATTCGATACCATTGCCTTGGCCAATTTGAACACCAAATTTGACATTGTGAAAATCATGGAGTCTATCACCATTGAGGCGGGTGATCGTTTTATTATCCCAAAAGCAATTAATACCGTGCGAATCAGCGGTGAGGTATACAATCCCAATTTGATCTTTTACAACCCCACGGTAAATTTTAAAGAATATGTCACTTTGGGCGGTGGTTTGACCTCCAATGCCGACCTATCCAATGCGTTTGTTTCTTACAGCAATGGAACTTCCAAAAAAACCCGGGTGGTTTTGGGTTTGTTTAAGAAATACCCCAAAATTTTGCCGGGTTGTGAAATCATTGTCCCTTACAAGGTGAATAACCGAGACAAAGACAAATTGAGTTTGACCGAACGATTGGCCATCTATTCATTGATTAGCACGTCTTTGACCACCTTGACATTGATTATCACCCGATTGTAGGATCATTATGGGGTCTGCCCGGATAGTTGGGAATACGATGGCCACGGTATTGTCGATGGCGGTACCGGCTGTCTTGGGATTGTGGTCGCTCAAACCCTTGGTATCCCTCCTGGGTGTTGAATCATTTACGTTATTGAGCTTTTTCTGGGTGTATACCAGCCATGCCGGTTTTTTTGATTTGGGCATTTCCAGGAGCTTGGGGATTGAATTGCCTAAATTGTCCTTCCCAGATCAATCGCTTTGGATACGTCAATGCATACGTAAGGGCCTAGACTATTCTGTTTATGGGATATTGATGGTGGGGATGGCGCTGTTGTTATTGTCCCGATACCATGCCCAATGGGCTGTGTTGGGGGAATGGGATGTATTGGTCATTTTGTTGAGTTGGGTGCCATTGTCGGTATTGCAAATGATCGTCCGAGGTGCGTTGGAAGCTTCGGAGCAATTCATTGGGGCGGCTTTTTTTAGGGCATTCAATCAAAGTGTCTTATTTTTGGTGCCTTGGGTTATGGCCCATTGTGGATACCAGGATTTGGTTCAAATGGTGCTGGTCATGTCGGTGCTGAGGTTAACGGCACTATTGATAGCATGGGGTTGGCTGATGCATACATTTGGTATTCCGGCGAATGAAAATCGAACGCCCACAAAGGAGCTGCGGGTCCATCAAAACAATGGTTGGATCACTTTGAGCAATGTATCGGGCATTGTAAATGGTTCTTTGGATCGTTTCCTTTTACTCAGTGTGATGGGGGCTCAAGTGATGGGCACTTACGTGTTTGCCCAGGATTTTGGGGTGCGATTGTTGGTGCTTTCGTCTTCCTTTGCGCTGGTTTTGTTGCCATTTTTTTCAAAGAACGCGAACAAATCATACAATCACCGTTGGGTGCATTGGGGGTTGGGGCTGACCTTGTTGCTGCATTTGGGGTTTGGATTGCTGTTGTACTTTGGACAAACATGGCTGATTCAACGGTTTGATGATGGCGCATTTGCTGCATCGGCACTGGGGTATTTTTGGATTTTCTTGTTGGGAATTACGGCCAATGGGATGGGACATGTCTTGTTGTCGGCCTTACACAGTCACCGAGAAATTAAAAATCCCGCACTGTGTCATGGAATCAGTGCCCTAGTGTATATACCTGTTTTATATTGGGTGGTGGTTTCTTACGGTTTGTTGGGGGCGGCGCTTCTGTGGTCGTTCAGAAGTGTTGTTGACACTGTAGTTTTGTATTGGTTATGGAGAAAATAGTGGCCCCATTGAAAATGGTGGTAGGCATCGTGACCTATCATCCCAGTCCGCAGACCTGTGAACGGATTCAAGGATTGTTTGATCGGGGGATTGCATTTTTGGTGTATGACAACACCCCAGGGGATAATTTTTGGCCGGCGGCGATCCAGCCGCATGTTTTGAGACGCGGTTTCAATGAGGGTTTGGGTGTTGCATTGAAAAAATTGGGAAATTGCGCCTATGATCAGAAATATTCTCATATGTTATATTTCGACCAAGACGTGATTTTTAATTCCCGGAGTTTGGATTGGATCACCCATTGGTATGAATTTCACATTCCAGACAAATCTGTTGGATTAATCTGGTTTAATTACCAAGATCAAGGTAGTTGCTCACCGGAGGAATCTAAACCGTATAAGATTAAACTCGCCATTTCTGCGGGTAGTTTAATTAATTTAAATGCACTTAAGTCACTGGAGGGACATACGGATCGGTGGTTTTTGGAGGGCATCGATTATGATTTTTGTTTTCGATTGGTTCAACAGGGTTATCATTTGTTGGGTGTGAATCATTGTCCCGATATCGATTATTTATCCAATCAACCAGGAATAATTCACCGGGATAAATTTGGGAAATCACATTTACTCATAATTCAACCCATGATGCGGTTGTGGAATTTTTGGTCGGCATTACTCAATCTATCTAGTCGTGCTTTGTTGCAGGGGCCACGGGAGTATGCATTCATATTCTTTCGCAATATCTTTACTTATGCCTATGACCAAGTCAAGGCCATTGTTTGGACTTTTTGGATCAAGGTATGGAAAAGGTAGAGTGGGGTTGGGTGTTGATGGGCAAGCCCAAGCGGATGGATCGGTGGCTGCGGGATTGGAAATCCCGCTGTACGGGTGTGCATGTGATCAACAACAAAGCCCATGATTCTTTTGGAATTCCTGGGAGCAATGCCTATTTCGAATTCAGCGGGTATTTGGAGGTGTTGAACTGCATGAAAACCGAAGGTCCCTACATCATTGCAAATGATACTTGGTTTAAAACCCACAATGCGTCTTTGTGGAGTGGGCTGCTAAAGAAGTTTAGGGAATCAAACCCAATGGATACGGCCATCTACGGGGACATTCGCCGGGAGGTTTCTCCCTTTGCCGAGAAGCCATCACCCTATTTGTCGAGTTGGATATTTTACATTCCTGATAGAACCCGGTTGGTTCAATTCCAAGCCTGTTTGGAAAAAGCCATCGCTTCGGCTTTGCAGGGTGAATTTTCTAAAGAGTATTTGGCTTATGTCGAAGATTGGTTGCAGCCACAAAATTCCTTGTATGGCTGGCACACGCCATCCAAAGACCCGGGCATATTGGAGCGCAAACGACTTTGTATATACATGGAGCACCAGTTAAATGTAGAATTGTTGAAGACAGGCATCCACTTTGTGAGCTTGGGGGAAAAGCTGAGGGTGCATTATGCCCTGTTGCGTTGGGTAGATCGCTTACAAACCCGATTAAATGCTTGGGGATTCTATCCTTTCGTGTAAATTTGTACAACATGCAAACGGCAAGCAACCTAAAGAATCAAACGAATCGGTATTTTCAAGTATTGATGCAACACCGGCTTTGGTTGTTGATTGCAGTGGTATTGGGTGTTCTGATGGCGGGGGTGTATGGATGGGTGGCAGGGAAACAGAAATACAATGCGGAATTCATCATTGCGGCGGAACAGGAAAAATCCTCGGGTTGGGAGAATTTGTTGGCCCAGTTTGGCATGGATGTGGGTGGCTCCAATCCAGGTGGGGTGTTTGTGGGTGAGAGTTTGGTTAAATTGTTCTCCGTGCGCAGTTCGGTGGAAGAGGCCTTGGTGAGGCCCTATAAACAAGTGGGCCAGAAGACAGTGCTCTTGGCAGAGAAGTTTTATCCGGATCTAAGTAGCAGTACCCGGAAGCAGTTGCACAAGGTTCAATTTCAGTCAGACCTATCCAAAAACAATGCGGCAACAGACAGTGCTTTGTGGTTTTTGTTCGAACATATTAACAATAACGTATTGAGCGCCAGCAAGCCCGATAAAAAACAAACGTTTATTTCGGTGAGTTGCAAGCATAGCAACGATACCTTGGCCCTAAAATTTGCGGAGACCATGATTGATGTGGTTACGGAAAAGTACATACGATCCATTACCCGCAATGTGCGCAAGAGTTTGATGGTCCTACGAAAAGAGGCCGATTCCATTCAAACAGTGATGAACAAGAACATTTCGCGGAACGCCAACAACATGGATTACAACATCAATCCGTTGTTGCAATCGGCCAAAGTGGAGCAGAACAAATCCTTGATCGACATGCAAATCAGCATTTCTTTGTATGGGGAAATCGTGAAAAACTTAAAATTGGCCGAGTTGGCTTTGAAGAAACAAACCCCCCTCATTGAAATTGTGGATGTGCCACATTTTCCTTTGAAAAAATTGGGTTTTTCATTGTGGGTATGGATTGCTGCGGGTGCTCTTGGAGGTTTGGTATTTGCGGTGGGGGTGCTGCATTTTTTGGGCAAATTTGATTGAAGACCATGGCGCTTTTGGATAGGATTCGGAAGCTGTTGGCCTATTTCGTGTTTCTACCGAACATTACCCCGGCACGGGTTTTGTTTAGTTCTGAAATTTTTCCATGGGCTTTTCTCTATTCCTTGAGACGTTCTGTGGTGATTCCGAGGCCTTACCTCTATTTTCTGGGTTATTTGGTGTTGAATGTGCTGCTGCTGGCGGGTGGCAACGGGTTCTTGGTATCGGCCCGTTCGGTGTTTGCCTTGGTCAATTCTTCCTTTATTTTTATTGCCATTCAATCGTTGGACGAAGAGGAACTCGCGCAGTTGGGCAAAGCCCTGTTCTTCGTCTTTGGCTTGAATGTGGTCATTGGGTTAATTCAATACTGGGGTGTATTCCCCGATTTTTTGGCCGATTTTTTGCGAATTTTCATTGAGCGGATCCAAACAGAATCTGATTTGCGGGGTGTGTCTGGGTTGTATTCTGAACCGGCTTACATGAGCTATGCCATCCATTCCTTCTTTTTGTTTTTCATGTTTAAGAAGGGCATTCCACTCACCTCCAGGGAAGGCATTTACGCGTTGATTGCCTTGGCCGTCTTCGATATTTTTGTCATCCGTTCGCTGACCGATATCATCTTGTTGAGCTTGATTGTGTTGGCCATTCAAAAAAGGCAGAATTTGGTCAAAATGATCCCAGTGGTGCTGGCGGGTGGGTTGTTGGTGTATGCGTATTTTGAGGGTCATCCATCTCCGCCGCGG
>VGFS01000045.1 GCA_016868785.1 Bacteroidota bacterium | reverse complement strand
CTGTAGTTAAGTTTATGATATGCACAAAAAGTTGGAACTAAACGATTTGAACATTTGGCCAATGGTTGTTCATTCCAACATCCAATAAAAAAAACGTCAACAATGAGAGCCCAGTGGTATCAATGGAAATCAGTGAATATGTAGAAAACATATTTTCGGCCAACACTTCTCTAATCCTCGTAACGTTGGCAAGTTCTATTTATACTAGCCAAACATCCGACCAATGATTCAGGGAGTATTATATAGTCTCCATTGACGCTAATGCAATGAAGGCACATAAAATCAAGAAAATTAAAGATGGCAAATGTTTATTGAAGGGATTTTTTATTTTGAGATGGAAATATTGAGCTGCTAACATAAATAATCCCATTAGAATCGAAGGAATCAAAATTAATGGAGGATACCAAATTCCCATTATTAATAAAGTAGCTAAAGAAATTTTAGAAGCTCCAACAAAGTTTCGGATTAAATCACTTAATCCGAATTCTTTAAATTCTTTTATGATTACTTCATATCGAAAAACCCAAACATAGGCAACTGATATTGGCACGATAAGTTGTGCTGCAATGATTAGATTTTTCATTGGTAAAGAATTTAGTTTAACATTATTTCTTTTGGTCTCCTTTAAAGTTCCAACCATCAGTTATAGCGTAGCTAAAGGCTACGCCAAATAATAAGGTTATTAATCCTGCGAAATATGGTATAAAATCAATCATTGTTTTTTTTATTTATCAGGTTTAAGTATATTCCAAAGCATAGTATTGAGGGAACCCATAGGCCAATAAAAATTGCCTGGTCGGAGTTTCCATTAAAGAACAAGACTTCAGAATATATGAGAGAAAGCATTGCAGCTACAATTAATAGCTTGTCAGTTAAAGTGAATTTTTTTAACATGTTATTTTTAATTATTTTCAGAGATAGTAATTTTGTTTATTGTTAACTTATTTTGTAATCCGTTTATTTATTTCGATTTAATTTTCTGCAGTAAGTTATTGAATTCGTCATATCGACCAAGCAAAGGATACATCAAGTATTTCACCAAAGAGTAAGCCTAAGTCTATACGATAAACATTTGCCAAGGTAAGTATTTTATTTGTTACTTGCTACACATTGCAGTTATTGGTTATCTGTTCACCAATAAATTAATGAAGTGACTTTGGCTAACATCAGGAATTAACTTCCTCAACTTGATTGTTAGCCAAGTTGTGAATGGGTAATTACTGTAGTTAAGTTTATGATATGCACAAAAAGTTGGAACTACACGATTTGAACATTTGGCCAATGGTTGTTCATTCCAACATCCAATAAAAAAAACGTCAACAATGAGAGCCCAGTGGTATCAATGGAAATCAGTGAATATGTAGAAAACATATTTTCGGCCCATGCATCAACATCAAGATAACAAATAGCATATCCAAGATATTTTTACGACTGATGCACATAATGAAATTAAATAAATAACGATAAACTTGTTGCTCCGCTCATTTCAAAATCATGTTATTGAGATCCGAATTCGAGTTAATTCCTATCTTCGCCTCCGTGGATGCTTCTGGGAAGATATCGGCGGTAATCATCGCATTCAACGAAAGTGCAAACATCGCGCGTTGCATTGAATCGGTGTCGGACTTGGTAGATGAAATCTTGGTTGTAGACAGTTTCAGCACAGACAACACCTGCGAAATCGCAGAAAGCTTGGGAGCGGGGGTTGTGCAGCACGCCTTCGAAGGACATATCCAACAGAAAAACTGGGCCAAGGATCAAGCATCCCACCCGTGGGTATTGAGTTTGGATGCCGATGAGTGTCTTTCCGAAGAACTACACAACAACCTGAAAAACGCCATCAAAAACGGATGCTTGTATGGCAAAGTCAAAGGGTTTTCATTTTCTCGACTCAATCATTTGGGCGACACCCCTATTCGCGGTTGTGGCTGGTATCCCGATGCCAAATTGCGGCTGTGGGAACGTAGTTGCGGACAGTGGCAGGGGCGTAACCCGCACGACAAATTTGTTGTTGAATCGAATTATTCTTTATCGACCATCCCCGGCGATATTTTGCATTATACTTACAGCGATTTGGGTGCAGTGAAACAGCAAGCCCTGAAATTTGGCAAGATTGGAGGCAGAGCCATTCAGTCAGAACTCGTTGGTTTTACAGGTTCTCCGGTTAGACACCAATTCATTTTCGCCTTTTTGTTCCTAAAACTCCTCACGGCTGGCCCAACGCGGTTTATTCGAAATTATTTATTCAAACGAGGTTGGATGTATGGATACAACGGACTTGCGATCTGTTACTGGCAAATGGTTGAAGTTACTTTGAAATACGGCTGGGCGCTTTTTGGCAAACGGCAACCCTAATACCAGGCTCAAAACAACAAAAACGCTTGCAACCATGGCCTTATTACCCAAAATCAGTGATTTTCTGCTAGAAGCGGGCTGCGACGAAGCCGGCAGGGGTTGTTTGGCAGGTCCGGTTGTGGCAGCGGCCGTTATTTTGCCCCCGGATTTCCATCATCCATGGCTAAACGATTCAAAGCAGGTGGGCAAATCACAGCGAAATGCTTTGCGTTCAGTGATTGAAAAGGAGGCCTTGTATTGGGCTGTGGGCAGTTGCAGTCCAGCCGAGATCGACAAAATCAACATTTTGAATGCCAGCATTTTGGCGATGCATCGGGCGTTGGAAAAATTGTCTACCCCACCCCAATTCATTGCGGTAGACGGCAATCGATTCAAGGCCTTTGGCGAAATCCCTCACAAAACGGAGGTAAAGGGCGATGGTCGGTTTCTGCACATCGCGGCGGCGAGCATTTTGGCCAAAACACACCGTGACGAGTGGATGGAGACATTGCATAATCAACATCCCCAGTATGGTTGGGACAAAAATGCGGGGTATCCAACGTTGTCGCACCGACAGGCGATTCGGGAATTCGGCATAACCATCGATCACCGCAAATCTTTCCGTTTGTTGCCCGAGCAATTGCTGCTTTTTTGAGCGCTGTTCTATTCGCTCACAGCCACTTAGTCCGGAGTTTCTCAGCCAGTAGTAACGACCCTGTATCTCCAAGGTTCAACCCCAGCGCGCCCATTCGCAAATGACCAAACCACTTCGGCTAATTACCCACAATTTCCGATTTTTTGTTTGTCGATTCGATAATTTTGATTAATTTATTGACGAAAATTTGTTAATTAAATTACCAAAATGACACAAGCCATCATCACCCACATGGATTTAGACTCATTTTTTGTGAGTGTAGAGCGATTAAAAAACAGTGCATTGGTGGGCAAGCCCGTCATCATCGGGGGCAATAGTGATCGCGGCGTGGTAGCGAGCTGCAGTTACGAGGCCCGATCGTTTGGGATTCACAGCGCGATGCCCATGAAACAAGCGAAGCAATTGTGTCCGAACGCCATCATCATCCGCGGGGATTCCCAGCTATACAGCGATTATTCCAAGGATGTCACCACCATCATTGCCGAATCGGTGCCTTTGTACGAGAAGAGCAGCATTGATGAGTTTTACATTGATTTAACGGGGATGGAAAAATTCTTTGGTACTTGGAAGTTGGCGATGGAATTGAAGGCGAAGATTTTAAAGGAAACGGGGTTGCCCATCAGCTTTGGGGTTGCCAGCAACAAGACGGTGAGCAAGGTGGCCACGGGCACGGCCAAACCCGCTGGGCAGCGGAAGGTAGATTTTGGCGATGAGATTCCGTTTTTAGCCCCTTTATCGGTCAGAAAAATCCCTGGCGTTGGCACAGAGACCTACAAAACGCTGAGGGGCTTGGGGATACAGTACATCAAAACGCTGCAGGAAATGCCCATGGAGTTGTTGTTTAAGACGTTACAAAAGCCAGGCATCGACCTATGGAAGAAGGCACAGGGAATAGACAATCGTAAAGTAGAGCCTTATCAGGAGCGCAAGAGCATTGGCACGGAAAGGACGTTCGAAAAGGACACCATTGATGTGATCAAACTGCGAAACATCATCAGTGCGATGGCTGAGAACTTGGCTTACCAGCTGAGAAAGGGCGATAAGCTCTGTGCTTGCCTCACGGTGAAGGTGCGCTACAGTGATTTCAACACCCACACATTGCAAGCAAAAATCCCTTATACCAGTGCCGACCACGTATTGATTGCGAAGTCCTTGGAACTGTTCGACAAACTTTATAACCGGCGGTTGTTGATTCGTTTGATTGGGGTGCGATTGAGTGATTTGGTGAGTGGTGGGTTTCAGATGAATTTGTTTGAAGACAGTGAAGAGATGGCCAACTTGTATCAGGCGATGGATCGATTGCGAAACCGCTATGGAAACGACGCGGTAAAACGTGCCAATGGATTGGAAATCCACAGCTTGGGAAGGTCAGACAATCCCTTTGATGGCGGGCCTCCGCCTTTGTTGGCCAACCGTCGACAATAAACAGCAACACAACAAAATTGAACAAAGATTTTTTTACACCCTTTACCAACGCTACGTGAATTTGTTGTTGGTAATTATTTTATTTGTAATAGTTGGCATCGAAAATCATGAACCTCAAACATTTCCTTCTCTCCGCAACCCTTTTTGTGTCTGGTTTGGCATTGGCACAAACAAAAGCCTTACTAAAATCTCGCGAATATTTCGTTGCGGGAAAATATGTTGAGGCACAAAAAATGAGCGCAAAAGGGTTGGAAGATGACAAAACCGAAACCGAATTGTGGTACATCAAAGCCATTTCTGAATACGAAATGTATCAGATCGCTAAATACCGCAAAGGCGACGTGGATTATTTCAAAGAAGCCATGAAAAGCGCTGTGAAAGCGAAAGCGTATGACGGCGACGGCCCATTTTTCCAACAATACGGCGAACGTTTCAATGCCCTGGTAGTGGCAAACAACAAAGAGGCCATCAGCAATTACGGACAAGGTAGATACCCCCGCGCCCTTCAGATGTACAAAACCAGCTACGAACTCACCGGCGATACCGTTGCATTGGGGATGGCTGGACATTGTTATTGGTTACAGAAACAGAATTTGGATGCGGTAAAAACCATGCGTAAAGTGGCCAACATGAATTATTTGGCCAACGCCGAAGGCAAACACAAGAAAACCTACGTTCGGGAAGCGTTTGAAGTATTGACCGATTACTATCTCAACGAGCGCAAGCTCACAGATAGCGCATTGATTTATTGCGAAATGGGATTGTCGGTTTTCCCGTTAAACCAAAAATTATTGGGCTGGGAACGGTCGATGATCGATGTAGATTTGGCAACAACACGTGCAAACACAGGCTATAGCCAGATGTACAACCAATTACTGACCAAAGCCTTGTTTTTCTTCCCCAGCGATACGTTTTACCTGCACGAGCAAAACAATTACTACTTGAATCGTTTGGGTTATCTCACTGAGAACAACGACTGGGCCGAAGCTGAAACGGTTTTCATTGATTTTTACAACCGCAAAGTGGATTTGTTGGATCGGAAATCAAAGAATGCCACAGACCCCTTCCTCATCAAGGATTCTTTTGCCTTCATCAACCAATGTTTGGAATATTATTTGGCGAACAATGCCAAGGGTGGTACCGTATTCTTCTTTTACAAATGGTACCCCATTCAGTTCAAAACGACAGCCATCGACGAGAAAAAACTGGAAACGTTGTTGAACAATCCGCCTGCTGAGGTGAGTCACAGATTGATTTCTATGCTGATGGATCACGGCGCGAACCGATATCCCAAAAATGCAAACTTGAAAAAATACCGCTTGAATACCTTTAACGCTTGGACCAAGCAAAAGATCGCCTACTACGATTGGGCGAGAATAATCTCTTTGAGCGACTCTGTGATCAAAGACTTTCCAAAAAACACCACGTTAAAACCCCTGCAGCAGAACTTATTGGCCCGTGCCACAGACTCTTTGATGAAACAAGGATTGATGGAGGCGGCCTGGGGCTGTTACTATCGATTACAAAAAGAGAATGCCAAGTTTGCAGGTATCGCGGCGTTGCACGTGCGTTTGGCCAAAACCGACTTCGAAGTTCGATACAAGGGCAGCAAAATCGCTTATGCCACGGTGAAAGGCAAAAAGGTGGCACAAACCGGCTGGACAGGCAACAGCAAGACTTGCAATGCAGGCAATTTGCCCGATTCTACCATTCAAAAGATCACCCACAGAATCAATTATTACCGTCAGAATGCGGGAGTAACTAGGGGCATACAGTTCGACATAGACAAGCATGTGGCTTCGATGCAGGCCGCTACCATGTATGCGCCCATTGGCGTGTTTAGCAGGGAGCCCAAGCCCGAAACCCACAAGTGTTTTACCACTGCAGCGGCGGATGCAGCACAGTACGGCACAGCCATTTTGGAACCCAACCCCGCTCAAAGCACAACCGTATTGATGAGCGACACCAAGAGTGAAGAGTTGTACAATCGTCGATTGCTCACACATCCTGGCATGGTAAATTACGGGTTTGGTTGCGCTGAAAACAATTCCGTATTTTGGCTGGCCGACAAAAACATCATGGCGGTAGATACCGCTTACTACAAGGAACATTTTGTGGCTTGGCCCGCGGCAGGTGCCACGCCATCGATGTTGGTTTTTGAGCGTTGGAGCTTTTCAATTTTACAGCCACTTGAAGAAGCTACGGTGAGCATAGTTTCCAAGAAACACGGCAAGATCGAAAGCAATGTTAGCGTTCAGCCGGGCAATGGATTGGGCCTTCCCACCTTGGCCATTACCCCGCTGGGAATGACTCAGTGGTCGGCCGGAGACGAAATCACCATCACCATATCCCTCAAAAACAAGAAAACTTACACCTACAATACCACCTTGTTTTGATTAGAAGGTAAATTTCACTACCTTTGCAGTCCTTTTTTAAGGTCCTTTCTGCACGCGTGGCGTAATTGGTAGCCGCACCAGACTTAGGATCTGGCGCCGTAAGGTGTGTGGGTTCGAGTCCCTCCGCGTGCACTAATCCCCTCCTCTAGTTGCAAGTATGCAATGTGGCGGGGATTTTCATTTATTTAGAAACGCATTAAACTGTGAATATTCAACTCGAAAAACACGACGATCTTAATCTTACCGTAATCATTTCTTTGGGTAAGGAAGACTACCAAGAGAAGGTAGAAAAAGAAGTAAAGCGCATCCAGAAAACTGCCAACATCAAGGGATTCCGTCCGGGAAAAGCCCCGATGGGCATGGTTCAAAAATTGTACGGCAAGGGCATTTTGGCTGAAGAGATTCAGAACATTGCTTCAGACACCATGAACAAATACATTCAAGATGAGAAGTTGGACATTTTGGGTTACCCCATTGCCAGTAACAAAGTTGAGAGTGAGATCGATATTGAAAGCAGTGAGAATTTCAAGTTTGCCTTTGATTTGGGATTGGCGCCTCAGTTTGAGTTGAATATCACCTCAAAAGATTCTTTGGAGCAGTTCGATATTCAAGTAAGTGAAAAAGAGGTGACTGAGGACATCAATTACTCACGCAAGCGCCACGGTAAAATGTTTGATGTGGAGTCATCGGAGGATGAGGACATCATATATGCCGGCATTACTGAGTTGGACGACAGCGGTGAAGTATTGGAAGGTGGTGCTGCAGAGAAGAGCATCAGTTTTGTTGCTTCCATGATTGAGGACAAAAAGGCCAAGAAATCGGTTTTGGGCAAGAAAGTGGGCGACGAGTTGGTTTGCAGTGTTAAAACTTTGTTGAACAACAACGAAACGGTTATTTCTAACACCTTAGGTATAGCGAAGGAAGGCGTAGCCGATCTGAGCGATAAGTTCAAGTTGGTTATCACTGAGATCAAACGTCGTGCAGACGCTGAATTAAACGAAGACTACTACCGCGAGGTTTTCGGGGAGCAAGACATCCCAGCAAGTGAAGAGGAATACCGCTCACGCATCCAATCCAACTTGGAAAATTACTACCGCAACGAGGCAGACCTTTGGTTGGATCACCAGATCGGCCGTATGTTGATGGAGAAACACAGCATTGAATTGCCCGATGAATTCTTGAAGCGTTGGTTGATTACTACCAAAGAAAACGAGTACAATTTTGAAAACATCGACGAGAAATATGCCGAAGAGAAAAGTGCATTACAACGGCGATTGGTGATTGATAAAATCGCAGCAAGCCAGAATTTACAGAGCACTAAGCAAGACATTCGCGAAGAAGCCCGCATTTATTTCCATGGTTTGTACAGACAGTATGGATTGAACATCCCCATGAACGACGCTTTCTTGGATGAGAGCATCAACAAACGTTTGGGTGAGCGTGAATTCGTTATGCAAATGGCAGATCGCGTAATATATCGCAAAGCCTACGACGCAATCAAAGGCATTGTGAGCTTAAAATCTAAGAAAATTTCTGTAGAAGATTACTTCGCTCATGTAAATGCTCACAAATCTGCGCATGGTGAGTAACCTTTTCTGATGTAGATTTGTTATACAAGGAAAACAAAATGGATTACGGCAAAGAATTTCAGAAATACGCAACCAAACACTTGGGCATCAGTAGTTTGCAGGTTGACGAATACACCAAATTGGTATCTCAATCGGGAGGCATTTACGGGCTAACCCCCAACATTATCGAAGAACGACAGATGAATGCGAGTGTAATCGACATTTTCTCTCGTTTGATGATGGACAGAATCATCTTTTTGGGTGTACCCATTTATGAAGATGTAGCCAATATCATCATGGGCCAGTTGTTGTTCTTGGAGAGTGCGAATCCAAACCGTGACATTCAAATTTACATCAACAGTCCTGGTGGAAGTGTATACGCCGGATTGGCCATTTACGACACCATGCAGTACATCAGCTCTGATGTAGCTACCATTTGTACAGGTATGGCTGCCAGTATGGGTGCTGTATTGATGTGTGCTGGTGCTGCCGGAAAAAGAACCGCGCTACCCCACTCCCGCATCATGATTCACCAACCTTTGGGCGGTGCGCAAGGTCAAGCTTCTGACATTGAAATCACTTACAAAGAGATCAGTAAGTTGAAGAAAGAGTTGTACGACATTATTTCTCACCACTCAGGACAACCCTACGAGAAGGTAGAAAAAGACAGCGACCGCGATTATTGGATGACTGCCGATGAGTCTAAGGCCTACGGCATGATTGACGAAGTATTGGGTCGTCGTAACAAATAATTGGAATGAAAGCCAAGGACCCCATTTGTTCTTTTTGTGGACGCAGAAAGAGTGAATCACTCATGTTGATTTCTGGTCTCGATGGTCATATTTGCGATCAATGTGCCGACCAAGCCCAAAAGATTGTAGAAAAGGAATTGGGAGGCAGTGCCAATGCGAACAACATCGACGGTGCTCCAACCAGATCGGTGGGTGGTTCTAGCCAAGAAGGCGGCAACAAAAGACTGCCAAAACCGGCTGAGTTAAAGGCATTTTTGGATCAATATGTCATTGGCCAAGACCAAGCCAAAAAGACACTCAGTGTTTCCGTTTACAACCATTACAAGCGGTTAAACAGCAAAAAGAATGCAATTCCCGGTGATGTTGAGATTGAGAAATCGAACATCTTGATGATCGGCGAAACGGGTACCGGAAAAACGCTCATGGCCAAAACCTTGGCGAAAATCTTGGATGTACCCTTCTGCATCGCCGATGCCACCGTATTAACAGAGGCGGGATATGTGGGTGAAGACGTTGAAAGCATCATTAGCCGATTGCTACAGGTGGCCAACTACAAACCCGAATTGGCTGAACGCGGCATCATTTACCTGGATGAAATGGACAAAATTGCCCGAAAAGGCGACAATGCCTCCATTACCAGGGATGTAAGTGGTGAAGGTGTTCAACAAGGATTGCTGAAAATTTTGGAAGGCACCTTGGCCCATGTAGCTCCAGAAGGTGGTCGTAAGCACCCCGACCAAAAATACATCAAAGTAGACACAACGAACATTCTTTTCATTTGCGGCGGTGCGTTTGATGGCATTGAGAAAATAATTTCCCGTCGGGTTCAAAAGCAAGCTGTTGGTTTCAAAAGCAGTCACAACAAAGAAATTCAAGACAAAAAACTCTTGAGTTTGGTGGCTCCCTCAGATTTGAGGTCATTTGGATTAATACCTGAATTGATTGGTCGTTTGCCCATTCTTACTGCACTAGAACCTTTGGACAAGGATACGCTCAAATTGATTCTTACAGACCCAAAAAATGCCTTAATCAAACAGTATCAACACTTGTTTGCTTTGGATAAAATCAACTTGGAGTTTGATGCGGCCGCCATTGATTACATCGCGGAAATTGCATTCGAAAACAAATTGGGCGCCAGGGGATTGCGGGGCATCTGCGAATCCATTTTACAAGACTTTATGTACGAAGGTCCATCGGCTAAATCCAAAAACGCACTGACCATCACCCGAGCCATCGCTGAAGAGAAATGGAATCGCGCGGATAGTCAGAAATACGCCTAATCCCACTTGCATACCATCCATTTTTGGGTAAATTGCAGCCCTGTATGGAAAAAAACAACAAAAGTGTACTTACTTCCTGGACGATGTATGACTGGGCCAACAGCGTATACTCCCTGAGTATTTCTTCTGCCATATTCCCCACGTTTTATGAGAGTTTCACCCCCAAGCACATCGAGTTCATGGGGTACGACTTCAAGAACACGGCTTTGTACAGTTATTGTCTGAGTCTGGCTTTCTTGCTCAATGTATTATTGGTCCCATTGCTCTCAGGTATCAGCGATGCCTCTGGTGCAAAGAAACCTTTCATGCGATTTTTCGTGGTGTTGGGTAGTTTGGGTTGCAGCAGTCTGTTCTTTTTTAACGGAGATAATTACCTTTTTGGATTGGGATGCTTTATGGTAGCGACTCTGGGATGGGCCGGTAGTTTGGTATTCTACAATGCTTTTTTACCGGAAATTGCTACGCCTGATCGGTTTGACAGACTTTCCGCCCGAGGCTTTACGATGGGATACATCGGCAGTGTATTGGTTTTGATCTTCAACTTATTGCTGTTAATCAAACACGATTGGTTTGGTTTGCCCAGCCCCAAAGAAAGTGTTCTTCCCTTTCAAGTAGGCTTTTTATCGGTAGGATTTTGGTGGTTGGGTTGGTCATTCTGGCCATTACTCAAATTGCCGGGCAAGTTGGCGGCCAAAAGCCAAACCAGCATCTGGAGTGGTTATCATGAAATCCGAAAAGTATTCAATGAAGTTAAAACCATGAAAGCGGTAAAAATATTCTTAGGCGCTTTCTTTGTTTACACCATGGGTGTTCAAACGGTGATTTATGTCGCTGCACTTTTCGGTAAGGATGTACTTTTGCTTAAGTCCGAAGAAATGCTAACCACCATTCTTTTGATACAATTGATCGGTATCGCCGGTGCTTATTTCTTCGCGTATTTGGCCGATAAAATCGGAAACAAACCCGCCATATTCATTAGCTTGATCATATGGACAGTTGCTTGTTCACTTGCTTTCAAGTTACAACCCCGTCATCCAGAACAATTCTTCGCATTGGCTTGTTTGATTGGAACAGTGATGGGTGGAATTCAGAGTTTATCCAGAGCTACCTATGCCAAATTAATTCCTGGGGATAGAGACAATACGTCCTACTTTAGTTTTTTCGAGGTTACTGAGAAATTGGGCATTGTACTTGGAACCTTTGCATGGGCCGCCATCGACAATATCACTGGCGACATGAGAAACAGTATTTTGTCGCTCATGGTATTCTTTTTCATTGGAATGAGTATTCTTTACTTCTTGCCGGCCGACAAACTTCAACCTACGCATCGCACTGGCAAGGGTGAATAGAAAATAATCATTAGTGACAAATTGATGTTGGGTCGACTACCCGTTCACAAGAAAGCCCAGGCGTTGCCTGGGCTTTCTTGTGAATATCGTCCTTGAATTTGAAATTATCTCAACAAGGTGAGCGTACCGCTGTATTCATACAGCTCTCCGTCAAGCGAATACAATTTGATGGCATATAAATATACCCCATCGGCACAGATGCCTCCATTGGCAGTTCCATCCCAACCTTTGGTTAAGTCGTCGGTTTCATACAACTTCTCACCCCAACGGTTG
>VGFS01000044.1 GCA_016868785.1 Bacteroidota bacterium | reverse complement strand
TCAACATCGGTCCCGGCAACATCGAAATCAAAAGCGTAGAACCTGGCTGCAGTTGCACCATTTCTGATTATACCAAAGGTCTCATCGCAGCCAACCAGACGGCCTCCGTTACCGCCGCATTTACCACCAAAGGCGCGTTTGGCTACTTCAAAAAATTCATCAAAGTGGAACTCACCGATGGCCGCGTCTACCAACTGTCCATCACAGGAAATGTGGATCCCATGTGATTCACCCAATCTTGGGTATTGATTCACGCTGAAAAATCACTCCGGCCTCCGCAATACCCCACCCGTGTGTAGAAAAATCACCGGGTAAACCCCCATGGCATCGGGATTAACCAACCCATTTCCCCGTGCGGCTAACAGCCACTCATTCAACGCAAACAAAGCCTTCCCGGTATATACCCAATCCAAGGGAACTTCATTGTGCCCACTGCACAAATCAATAAAGGCATGCAACGATTCCGTGGACTTGGCGTAGCCGCCGAATTCATGGTCCGACAGAAACTCAATCCCATTCAACAAGCCCGTTTCATGGGCAAACGACACCTGTTCTTGCAAATTTTTCAAGACCATCACCGCATGAACTTGGGCATCCATACCCCGTTGATTCATGGCCTTGCGCAATCCCAAAGCCGTTGTGGCGGTAGCACTCGCGTGAAAGACGTGATCGAAAACCACCGCTTTACCCTGCCAAGCTTCTACCAAGGCCTCAAAGCCCTCAAAACCTGCCTCCCCTTTGCCCCCTTCAGCAACCACATAAACTTCGTTGATCGTGAGTCCCTGTTGCGCCAACACAAAGTCCAAGGCGGCCTGCTTGTTGCGATACAGGCTGCGCGACACTCCAACCAACGTCATTCCTGACTCCCTGGCCACCTGCAAATAGCGATTATCCAACGGCTCATCGCCCCGGAGGATGCCAATGCAGGCGATACCCGCCGCTTGCGCAGCCACCGCCGTGGCAACCAAATGGTTGCTGTATGCGCCACCGTAGGTGATTAAAACCCGTTTACCTTGGGATTCCAGCACTCGAAAATGCCCTTGTAACTTCCGCCACTTGTTGCCAGAAATGATGGGATGAATGAGGTCGTCGCGCTGAATCCAAACATCCCCCGCTGGCAAGTGGAACACTTGCAGCGGGGGGTCCAAACGCAACTGGGCCGCAATGGCTGTACTCAATTCACTCATCGGCCCGAGCCCCCCGTGAGTGCCAATGCCAACAGCTCCCGCAAACTTCTTGCGGCCACCGAATGATAGCCCGGCTCTGCCTGTAAAAATATCTCCGTGGCCATCTCTTTGCCTTGGGCAAATGCAGGTACATACTTTCCATCAATCACCACATGCTGCGCCAACAAGGCCTCGTAAATCGGCATCAAAAACTTTCTACGACCTACCCTCAACAAAAAATCATGCATCGCCTGATAAGCAGGACGGTAATCGCTCTGAATCGACAACACAAACCAATCACAAGCGATCTCTGCATTCTGCGTTTGGGTAAAATGAAAACGGGCATCCAAACCAGCCATCTCCTCGCGCGATAACCTTCCCGGCAATCCATCGCTACGTGTATGCAATTGACGCAGCATATGCAGCCAATGATGCGTGGTAAAACCGCTGGTATCAATCACCGAAGCATTGCAAGGCACAGAACTGCCCGGGTGCAAAGGCTCACCACTCAACAAAAACTTGGCAACCTGCTGCTCTACCCGCGAAAATTCTTGGCTCTCCAATTTGGGAAACCCACCCACCGCTTGCACACCGGGCAAACCCGGACCATCAATCCAAGCCAAAACCCGGGGTTCGAAATCGCGCCATGCGGGCAACGGACTGCTAGTATGTCCAACTACAGAACCCTGAGCGGAAGTTGCGGTAGATTCCATGGCCGATGCTCCTACTTGCTGCTCGTGAAATGCCTTCAAATCAGCCAAAAACAAATCTGTGGTTACCGTGCCAAACGCATACTTGGTAAAATGACCGTTTAAAAATTGATCAAACGCTGTTCTGCCGTACAATTGCTCGAGCATCATCAAGAAAAAACGACCTTTTTCGTAGGCGATATCGGTCAGTCCCTCATCCGGATCGCGCTTGCCCAAGTTTAAGCGCAAATGAGAATCCTCAGGCGCTTCTTTGAGCATCCAACCCAAGGTTTTGTCGAGCTCTCCCTTTCCCAACACCCGCAGCATATCGGCATAATTTTGTCCATACAGTTTCTCCATGATGCGCGATTCAACGTAAACTGTAAACCCCTCATTGAGCCAAAAATCGTCCCAAGTGCGGTTGGTGACCAGGTTTCCGCTCCAACTGTGCGCCAGTTCGTGGGCGAGCAGGCTCACCAAACTTCGATCGCCGGCAATGATGGTAGGTGTGGCAAACGTAACCACAGGATTTTCCATGCCACCAAACGGGAAACTTGGCGGAAGCACCAATACGTTGTAGTCGCCCCAGGCATATTCACCAAACATTTCACCGGCGGCATCCACCATTTTTTGTAGGTCGGCAAATTCCCAAGCCGCTTTTGGCAACAGTTTGTGTTCGGCATAGACGCCAGTATTTTTTCCGAGCGATTGATACCCAAAAGACCCCACTGCGATGGCCATCAGGTAGCTAGGGATGGGCTTTTTCTGCTCAAAACGATGCACTTTATTATCAGTCACGATATCACCCTCTGGGTTGCCGAGCTTCACCGCACTCATGACAACATTGAAATCGGTGGGTTTGATGGGCGCATCCACAAGATCCGATACACCAATGCAGTCGGCTGCGCCAGTTCGAACGCCTGCGGCGCCAACGGATGTGGCGCCGCACACCACCCTCACCTGTGCCGAATATGTAAACCGAACGCTGGGCTTATCCTGCAGCGGTATCCACGTGCGGGCCAGAATGGACTGACTTTGACTGAACAAAAATGGATGGGTCTGGTCGTAGGTTTGTGCGGGCGATAGCCATTGAAGGGCCCCGGCCGAAGGCCGGGTCTTGTAGTGAATCACAATCTTCGATTGTGACCTTGGCACCTCAATCTCCAAGGGTTTTCCGTACAACAACGTATCGCCATCACCCACGCCAGCCCCATACAACAACCCCTTGGCGCCCTTTTTTAACACCCCCGTTTTTTTATCCAAACTACCCCCAGCATACACCCCCAAAATATCCATATCCCGGTGATCCAACAACAACACATGATTCCCAGTGATGGGGTTCACGTGATACGGCGGTACTGAACCCGGCTTGCGATTGTCGCGCAAATACGCATGCATCAACGAATATTCTATCCATCCCTCAATTGTCTTATCAACGAAATTCACCGCCAATCGCATGTCCATATGGGTAATCAAAAATTCCCCATCGTTCGCGTAACTGTGGTTTGTAAGCAACTGACTTCCCTCGCCAAAATACGGCGACCTCACCCCACATCCCCAACCCTGTATCGCCGTACCCAACAGCATCACACCCAGCAAGCAAACGCGACGAAAACCATGCAATTTTTCCATTTCCAACAAAAATACAATGCAAACCCTATCTTTGTAACATCATTCGGGGTGCCTCCCACAGAGCGCTGAGATTATACCCGTAGACTTGATCAGGATAATGCCTGCGCAAGGAAATGTCACCGCCTCATTGGCTGTGCTCCGGATGAAAAACCCTTCATCCATGAAAAAACTACCCATTTTCACCCTGCTGTTTGTCCTACTCGGACCCGCACTCCAAAACGTTTCGGCCCAACAGTCCACCCCCCCTACACAAAATCAAACTGCGCAGTCTCAAGTCGATACCGCCACCGACGTTGAAACCATCGAAGCAGCCATGGTCAACGCCGTGAACCTGGGCAAAGCACGCAATAACCTCAGCAGCATGGTAGTCGTATCCATCCAACAAAAAAATCCATTGACCGCACAGAACTTGGGTCGCGACATCCCCTTTCTCACCCAGTCACTGACCAACGTGATCTCCACCTCCGATGCCGGAAATGGCGTTGGATACTCTGGCATTCGCGTGCGGGGATCCGACGCTACCCGAACCAACATTACCATCAATGGGGTGCCCATCAACGACGCCGAAAGTCAAGGAACTTTTTGGGTAAATATGCCCGATTTGAGCTCATCCATCAGCAGTTTGTCGCTCACCAAAGGGGCTGGACTTTCAACCCACGGTGCTGGCGCCTTCGGCGCCACCCTGGCCATCGGAACCGAAACCAATAGCCAAGAAGCCTACTACCAAATCGATCAAAGCCTGGGTAGCTACGGCACCCTCAAAACCACCCTCAAAGGCGCCCTCAAACCCATCAAAATATCGAACCAAGAAACATTGTTTGTCTCTGCCCGACTTTCAGAAATCCTCTCCGATGGGTTCGTGGATCGCGCTACTTCCAATTTGGTGGGCTATCAAACCGCCATCGCCTACGAGAAAAAGACCCCGAAACCCCGGAAAATGCCCGCAGACAAAGACCTTGTTTCACCAAGCGATAAAAATGCGAAAATCACCGATTACCACTATACCCGCGTGAAGTTTTTGGCTTTTGGCGGAAAAGAAACCACCTACCAAGCCTGGTGGGGCGTGCCCATCGAAAAGTATAACCTCGGACAAACCTACGATTCCACCAATTTCGCGGCCTTGCAGAACCACTACCTCAGAAACAGCGGGTTTCAAGGGGCCACCTACCGAAATAGCATCGACAGTTCCAACCTCTTCAACGCCAACCCCGACCGATACAATTATTACACGTACAAAAACGAGGTCGACAACTACCAACAACATCACCAACACCTGTATTTAACCCACGACTACTTCAGCAAACATCACCACCGAAAGCAATGGGCCGCCACCTTGTATCACACCTTTGGCACCGGCTATTTCGAGCAGTTTCGCTATGGAGATGCCTTTTCAAAATACAACATCCCACCCATTCGCATCGCGGGCGACACAAATATCACGGTGCTCCTTTCGGCGTCTGATCTGGTGCGACGTCGTTGGCTGCGCAACAACCTCATCGGCGTGAATTTGCACCACAGCATCGAAAAAGACAAAACCAACTGGCTGTTTGGTCTGGGTGCCAACCAATACTATGGGCATCATTTCGGACAGGTAACGCAAATTTTGGCGCTGTCAACGCCCGAACAAAACCCACCACGCGAGTACTATCGCGGCATTGGAAACAAATCGGATGTCAATGCTTTCGTGAAATTCAATCGTCGCTTCGCCTATGGAAAATACGACAGAACCCGCGGGAATGTGTTTGCCGACATGCAATTGCGCAAGGTGAACCATGTGGGCAGCGGTACCGACAACGACCTCAGAACCATTGATTTCAAGGGCGATTTCTTATTTTTCAACCCCAAAGCAGGATTCCAATTGCAGCATGCTTCATACCATCACATCGAGGGATACGTGGGTGTTGCACACCGTGAACCAGCCCGATCCGATTTCACCGACAACCTCAGTGGCGATGTTCCGCGTCCTGAGCGGATGGTGAACGGTGAATTGTCTTACTTATCCACCTTCCCGGCACTGCCAACCTTCAATGGGAAAAGCAGAGATAACCACATCCGCATCAATGCCTATTACATGCACTACAAAGACCAGTTGGTTCTCACTGGCGCGGTCAACGATGTAGGAACGCCGCTGCGCAAAAACGTGGACGTGAGTTTCCGTCGCGGTTTGGAATTTGAAGGTCAATATGTGTTATGGCAAAAAGATTATCCGGTGGCCAATCACAGCTATAGTGAGAGACATTACCTGCATTTGATTGGAAATTTATCGTTGAGTCAGAACATCATCCCCAACTCCAAGGTGACTTGGCAGGATTACGGCAGTGGTATTCCCGTGGATACGGTATACAAGAATGCCCCCATTGCGTATTCACCGAACATGGTCGCAGCTATGGGCTTGCAAGGCCAGATCAAAAAGTGGAATGTGTTGTGGTTGAGCAAGTGGGTGGGCCGACAGTTTTTGGATAACACGGGCGATGTATCGCGCAGTTTGAACCCCTACAAATTCAGCGAGTTAACTGTGAATTACACGCACAAATTCCGCGGCGGCACTTCATTGGCGTTCAAGGCACAGTGCAACAATTTGTTTTCGGCGCGATATGCCAGCAATGGCTACACGTGGGGTTACATGTATGGTTCCAGAGACATCACCCAGGAGGTTTTCGTCTTCCCGCAAGCCCCCCGCAACTTCCTAGTAGGCCTCACTTGGCGATTTACGAAGGGGTAAAGAATAACTAACGCAAATGCTTCGCCGCAAACACGTTCCAACTCCGTAAACAAGTATCAGCCAGCGGCATCTTGATGCTCCAGTTGGGTTGGTTGTTCACCCCAGGTTTAATCTCAGCGACCATCGGCTTGGTAACACCCGTCTGTATCCGATCGCGGTACTGAAATGCCAAAATCTTCTCCGCGGTTTTCTGTGCGATGAACCGACGAATGTGCGCATCCACATGCTCCGTGGGATACCATTGGTCCGTGTAATGATATCCACCTGCCCAATCAAAGCAGGGATTGCCCTCAGTACCGATCCCCACATCTTCACTCAAACCCTGCCGATACACACCCAACCCGTGTTCACTATACAATCGCTGAACATCCACATAACCCACCTTGAAATTGCCATTTTTGTATCGCTCCGACCATCCACCAAATCGCTTGCGCAAGAAATTCATGTTGTAATCCATCAGTTGCGTCAACTCCTTGCCAAACAGGCGATGCGCATGATCAAAATTGGGCATCAACAACACAAAAACCACATTCACGTCTTCTCTTTTGCATTTCTCTACGATGGCATCCAACGCCTTCACCCGCGGGTTCTCCTCATCCAACAAAAACGCAAATTCCTTCAAATAAGCCTCCGCCATGGGCATCACCCGTGCCAAATCCGCCTCGCCCGATACCGGCGCAAACTGTCGCTGCAAATCCCGCAACCACCACTTCACCGTGTTGTGATAAAACCACTCCTCACCGTCCGATATCAAACCAGGACCCCCATGGGTCGACCCATAATGCTGTCCGACACCACCCTGCAAACGCAAATCCTTCGTCCGAAACCATTGCGTCTTCGCACGCTCCATCTCCCTAGAATCTCGGTTGTCGTAGTGATGCAAACTCACATACACCCGATTCAACAATGCCAATCTACGCGAATAAAATATCGCCTCCTGCTGGTTACTCGCCTCGTTGCCATTGAACATCGCGCTCGGACCAAAACTCCGCATATTCACCGTGATCACCACTGTTTTGCGTCCCGTATCTGCCCAATGCTCAGGCATCAAACCCAACATCTGCGAAAACAACCCCACATGATACCCGTCGTGCGATACCCCCCTCACCCGATTCTGCGGCAAATACATCTGCAAAAACTCACTCACACTGTACCCAAACGTATCGGTCCAAGGGTTAAAACTGGTATTCGAACTCTCGCCCAAATACACCACATCTCCCGTTGAAAAAGCCGAATCCAACTTCGCAGCCATGGGCGAAAATTTCGCGCGCTCCTGCCCATATAAGCCCGAACTCACATACCAGGCATTGGCCGCAAAAAACACAACCACTCCCACCAAGAGTCTTAGCAGCAATTTCGGGGCGATATCTTTCATCCAGGCCATCGTTAAAATTGAAAATATACAAAAGGATGATTGATCGCGCCGCCCCAAATCCACACTGATACCGCCATCGCGGCATACATCAACCACCTCACAGGCGCTGAGAACTTACCCAACCAAACATCGGCCCGGTCCTTCATCACCCACAAATCCAATAACAAGAATATACACAAAAAAAGTGGTATTTGCAAGCCGTGAGCCATCGTAGGCGCAGCAATTCCCTCCAATCCATCCAACCTACAGCCGATATACCCCGGCAGCCACAACATCCCAAAAACCTCCGAAGCTTGGTCCATCGTAGTACTCCGAAACCAAACCAATGTCATCATGAAAAAGAAGCCCGTTTTCACCGTCCGAAACCCATCCCACAAACGCCTGCGCAACGGCAACCGTCCCTGATGGTCGTGAAAATGTCCGCCCACAAACTCCAGCTTCTTGAAAACAAAGCGATCAAACAAATACAAAAATCCCTGGGCCACCCCAAACGCAATCATCGTTCCGTTCGCCCCATGCCACAACCCACTGGTGAAAAATACCAACATCGCCGCCATCGCCAAAACCCACGATCCCCGCTTGTTTCCCCCCACAGGAATGAAAATGTAATCCCGAAACCACGTGCTCAACGAAATATGCCAGCGCTGCCAAAATTCAGGGATGCTCTTGGCGATGAATGGCTTGTTGAAATTGTCCATCAAGTGAATCCCAAACAACAACGCACTGCCCTGGGCCAACAACGAATACCCAAAGAAATCGGTATACACCTGAAACGTGAAATAAAAGGTCGCCAACCAAGCCTCGGCCTGTGTAAACGCCGTGTGATCGGCATAAAAAATATCCACCACCGTAGCCAAATTATCGGCCACCGCCACCTTTAAAAACAAACCATAAATCAATAGCCTGGCCCCGTTGCGCACATCCTCCCATTTGGGCATGTAATCCGAAAATAACTGCGAATGCAACTTGCCAAAACGCTCGATCGGACCTGCAACCAACTGCGGAAAGAACGACACATAAAGCATAAACTTGGGCAAATTGTGCTCCGCCTTCTCCTGTCCGCGGTACACATCCACCACATAGCTGATGCTCTGAAACGTATAAAATGAAATCCCCGCCGGAATCGTGTATTTACCCAGCTCAACAATCCATGCCGTGGCGTTGTGATCGCTCATCCATCGCACCATCGCGGAATTGCCCAAAGCAAAGTCGAAGTACTTAAACATGAACAACATGGTCAAGTTACTGCCGATGCTAAACCACAGCCAAAACTTCCGCCAGCCGCCAATGTCCTGCCGCTCCACCCGCATACCACACCACCAATCAATCACCGATGTGAGCATCATCAACCCCGCAAACTCAACCTTCCAATACCCGTAAAAATAATAACTAACCAGCAGCAGCCATATCCACCGATGCTTAACAGGCAGCAAAAAATAACTCAGCCATACCAGTGGCAAAAACAACCAATATACAACCGAGTTGAACAGCATCCGCGGTCGCGAATATACTTATTCTACCACCAAATGACTGCGATAAGTGGCATCAGCCAAAGTCAATACAACCAAATAATGACCGTTCATCCACGACGATGTTTCGATGCGATCGCCCTGGTTCCATGCACCCTCGTAGATCAATCGGCCAGCGAGGTCCATCACCCGCAATTGCCCCGCAGCAACCCGATCCCCTTCAACCACAACCTCAAATGCACCCCGCGCGGGGTTGGGCATCACCTTGCACATACCTTGAGTCTCCAAAGACGTAGCCGACGCAGTGGCTTTCCATTGCGACAAATAAGGATTGCTTACCTTCTTGTCTACATACACGCGCCACTCACCGGCCGACAGAGAAATTGCCTGATTCGCACCCGTCACCTGTAAACTATCCCCGCTCATGTAATCGTACCACCAACCCGTATGGGCAAACGTCACCGAACTGGTGCTACTGGTCACATCAAAATTCCCGATGACCACCGTATTCAAATCCACATGATTCAGGTTCAACTTCTTGAAAAATCCGCCACTGCTGAATAAATAAGTCGTGGGTTTGGCCACCCCCAACTGCGTCGCTTTCAAATGGTTGATGGCCGCAATCTTGAAATAGGTCTTCCTGCGCGTAGCATCCGCCGTCCAATAATCCCAGCGCACAGGCTTGTTGGCCAACCTACAGGCGTCTTGCACCGTTACCCCATCCTCACAAGTGTTGATGCTGTAATCGTAGGCCAACTCATCGAACTGCCATATCATTTTAGGTCCAGGCGTAGCCAACACAAACCCATAAGCCATCGCCACACGGGGCACATAAATGGGCGATGTTTTCACGCTATACCCCGCCACCACATTGCCAAAAGTCTTCGATTTATACGCCATACGCTCTTCGTCGTGACTCACCGCATATCCCACCAAATGACGGTTGCTCCAGCCCCGCTTGCTCGCGTCTATCGCCCAGCCAAAATCGTTGCTGCTAAAGCCCATCACCGCCTCATTCACATTGTAATTGCCATTGCCCCATAACATCATCCCCTTCGCCTGCAACACCTGCTCCTCCGAATTGTCGGCAAAATGCTCCAAAATGGTATACGCACCGGGCGATACCGCCTGAATGGTGTTGTTGTAATCACTCAAAATATCGATGCGCGATTGGTCGTAGGCCGACATCTTACCGGCATCAGTGCCAGAGTAGGTTTGCGTCATTCCCTTGCTCAAATCGAAGCGAAACCCATCCACATGAAACTCATTCAACAAATACGTGAGGGTGCGCTTGGTGTAATATTTCGTCGCCGCCGACTCATGGTTGAAATCATACCCCACGTTGTATGGGTGCTTGGCGTCTACGTTCAAGTAAGGACTGTTCCCAGCCGGTTTTCCTGTGGCAGCATCCCAATACATGTTCGTTACAGGCGCACTGCCAAAAGCATGGTTGTAAACTACATCCAATATCACGGCGATACCATTTTGGTGACAGGCATCCACCAATGATTTCAGCGCATCGCGCGTGCCATAATATTTGTCGATAGCCATGTGGCTGGCGGGATTATACCCCCAGCTTAAGTTTCCTTCAAATTCAGTAATGGGCATCAATTGCAAGGCGGTAATCCCCAATCGCTTCAAATAAGGCAAGGTATCTTGAATGGCTTTGAACGTCTGCGCCTTGGTGAAATCACGGGTCAAACACTCATAAATCACCAAACGATCTTTGTCGGGCCGCTGAAAATTTACCTTACTCCAAGCAAAAGCAGGCGCTGCCGTTTGCAAAACACCCACCCAACCCTGGGTTTTGTTTTTGGGATATAACTTCAACTTGGGGTAATTGGCCGCTGGGATGTAGACATCGTCCCACTCGCTCAACAACAGCGTAGAAAACGGATCGGCCACACGCACTTTGCCATCAATCCAATATTGGAAGCCATATTCAACGCCTTTTTTGAGTCCGCCAATGCGCTTCCACCAGATGTTATTGCTCGATGAAAAATTCATGAAATACGCCGTATCGGTGCCCCAATTGTTGAAATCTCCGATCACGTATACATAGTTTTTATAAGGGGCGTAAAGTGCCAGCAGCACGGTAGAATCATTGAGGTAATTCACCCCTTGCTCCATGCCCGATGGCAGTGCAGCTTGCGTTACCGTTGGATTCACCGTGAAATAAAGGGTGTCGAAAGCGGTAAACGTGTTGTATTTCGCAGCAAAGGCCACCACATTTTTGCCTACTTTCCAGTTCGATATACTGGCTTGAAAACTGTCTTGGGTGCTGCTTTTTCTCAGCGTATCGCCATTGAGCAACAGGGCGATGTCGCACACGCGACTGCTCCACACTTCAATTTTTTGGGTGCTGCTGCTGCCAATGATATTGTCGCGCGTTTCAGGCAAAGTAAATTTCGCGGCCAACCCAGTAGAGTAAATTGGGGTAAAGATATCGGTTCCGTTGGCGCTTCTACCCACTTTGCTGCCATCGGCATTTCTGAAAACGAAGGCCATTTGTAAAATGACTTCGTTGGCGCCGAAGGCGCCGCCTTGAGAATAAAAATCTTTCACATGATAGCGAATCTTCCACTGGTCATTACCCAAATAAGTCATTTTTGTGCGGTTGTCCGCAGTGCCCCAATTACCCACCACATGCTTCCAATCGCTGCCGCTCGTGCTGGCCGTCGTGATCACACCCGTGTGAGCATAAACCTGACTAACCCCCACCAAGGCACCGTTGCCCAACTTGGCATTGTAAACAATGGTTACCGTGTCGTTCTCTTTGGGAAATACCGGACTCACCGACAAAACCTGGGCCTTCAAAGCACACAACGCCATCACAGACAACACCAACAAAAGGGAAAACTTCTTCATAATCTTCTCAAAGGTAATCGATAAGTGTCGTTTCGACAATAATCCCGCCACAACATGAGCGACTTCCATAAAATAACCGGTTAAATAGGGTGGGGAGAGTCGCAAAATTCGTGGGAGGTGGGTGAGAGATCTTGGGAGGTACAGACAGTTGGAGGAGTGACGAATGTCGCCCCGAATCAGTAAAAAAATGCGAACTTTGTTCAACGGAAAACCCGAGGATTCCAGAAACCATGTCAAAGGCGCAATCCAACGACCAACCATCAACCAACATTCACTACAACACTTACCCGGTGATGGGCATGACCTGTGCCGCGTGTGCGGTGAGTTTGGAGAGTTATTTGGGAAGTACGGCCGGCATTGAAAAAGTGGTGGTGAGCTATCCCAATCAATCGGTTTATGTGGGGTTCAACAGCGAAAAAATCACCGAGGTTCGCTTGGCGGAAGCGGCGAAAGAAATAGGATATGAGCTTTTGTTGGGTGATTCGGCCAAGAGCGGTAATGCGGCCGCGCTGCGCGCGGCCAAAGCGCTAAACCGACTCAAATCGAAACTCCTCGTTGCATCCCTCTGTACCGCACCCATCTTCATCCTATCCATGTTCTTCATGAACCGACTCCCCCATGAAGGACTCATCCAACTCCTGCTTGCACTCCCTGTTATCCTGGTATCCGGACGTGATTTCTACACCTCTGCCCTCAAAAAACTCAAACACAAACAATCCAACATGGATACCCTGGTGGCCCTGTCAACCGCCACCGCCTTTCTCTATTCCGCCTACCAAGTAGTCATCCACTACCTCCAACCACCCCAACATCTCGCCCATCATCCCCATTATTACTTCGAATCCGCCACCGTCATCATCACCCTCATCCTGCTCGGGAAATACCTCGAAGAACGAGCCAAACAGCGCAGCAACCAGGCCATCACCGACCTCCTCGCCCTGCAGCCCAATCACGCCACCGTCATCCGCAATAACCAAGAAATATCCATCCCTTCCAGCGAAATTCTGCTGGGCGACTTCGTCATCATCAAACCCGGTGAACGCATCCCCATCGATGGAAAAGTGCGCGCCGGAGACTCCCACATCGATGAATCCGCCATCACCGGCGAACCCATCCCCGTTGCCAAAACCCAAGGCAGCACCGTATACGCCGGCACCATCAACCAACAAGGCACCCTGAAAATTATCGCCCAAAAAGTAGGAAGCCAAACCCTCCTGGCCCAAATCGTGGCCCGCGTGCAACAAGCCCTCGGCTCCAAACCCCAAATCCAACACCTGGCCGATCGCATCTCCGGCGTGTTCGTGCCAACCGTTGTCGCCCTGGCCATCGCCTCGGCCCTCTTCTATTCCTTCTTCCCCCTCAATACACCCAGCGGATTTGCCCTCACCACCTTCATCAATGTATTGATCATCGCATGTCCCTGCGCGCTCGGATTGGCAACCCCCACCGCGCTCACCGTAGGCATCGGCAAAAGTGCCAAACTCGGCATCCTCATCAAAGACGCCCAAGCCCTAGAAAAAGCGGGGAAACTCACCGATATCGTCTTCGACAAAACAGGCACACTCACCCAAGGAAAACCCGCAGTCATGGCGGTACATACCTTTCCAAGCCCTGAACTGTCAGAAACCCAACTGCTGCAAGCGCTATTCTGGCTCGAAAAACAGTCAGAACACCCCCTCGCCCAAGCCGTGGTTGCCCATTTTCACCCCAACGATTTTCCCGCCAGAGAAGTACAGGAATTTCGCAACCTGCCCGGGAATGGCGTGATTGCCAACATCCAACAACATACCCTCAAACTGGGGTCCTTTCACTGGATATCGACAGCGCTGGGCAGCCACATCTCACCAAGCCAATACGCCCTCGCACAATCGATGCTAGACCAAGCCCAAACGGTGATTGCGCTGGCAAACGACAACCAACTGTTGGCGCTAATCGGACTCGCAGACCCCCTCAAAGACACCGCCAAACAAACCGTACATGCGCTGCAAAAACTAGCCATCCGGGTGCATTTGCTCACGGGCGACAACCCCCAAACCGCACACAAAATTGCCGCAGATTTGGCCATAGAATCCGTGGTGGCACAGGCCCTGCCAGATACAAAACGATCGTACATCCAACAGCTACAATCAAACAACCGCACCGTTGCGATGGTAGGCGATGGTATCAACGATGCCCAAGCGCTGGCCCAAGCCGATGTGAGCTTCGCCATGGGTACCGGCATCGCACTGGCCATGGAATCGGCGGGGGTGACTTTGTCGGGCGGACAAATAACGCAAATCCCCACAGCCATCGAATTATCCAAGCAAACGCTGCGCACCATCCACCGCAATTTGTTTTGGGCATTTGGCTACAATGTGCTGGCAATTCCCTTGGCGATGGGCGTGTTTTACCCCATCAACGGACTGATGCTCAACCCCATGATTGCGGGCGCTGCGATGTCGTTCAGCTCAATTTCCGTCGTACTAAACAGCCTCTGGCTAGTAAAAAGAAAATAAAATGACAACCTTACAATTCAATACAAACATCAATTGCGGCAACTGCATCAAGTTGGTAACGCCCTTTTTAAACGCATTGGAAAGCATCGATGCGTGGGAAGTAGACACAAACAACCCCGAGAAGGTGCTGTTGATACACACAGAAGAACCGGCCGATGCGGTAACGGCAGAGGTATTGGGTGCCTTGCAACAGGCGGGCTTCAAGGCCGATGTACGTCGCGGTTAGGCGCGGTTAGTCGATCTTAGAAAATTCAATCTTCTTGCTAACGTCTGAGGGATTTTCCAACCACAATTCGCTGTTGGTGAGTCGAACGATGCGATATACTTTGGTACCAAGGTCGATGCCACCCCAAGTTTGTTTGATGGAGATTTTCTCTTTGGTATCGCCCCACTGCCAATCTAGGTCTACGGTAGCCACGTTGTAGGTACCAGTGAACAATTTGGTTTTTGTGGTGGCTGTGCCTTTGTTTTCTTTGGTAAAATCGAAGATCACAGAATCGCCGGCTTTGGGGGCTGTTCCACCTTCGAGCATAGTATTATTCCAACGACCTTCCAAGCGACCAACTTTGGAGCGGAACGACAAATCTGGACCTTCTTCATAGGTACAGCCTTGGAAAGCAGCCATGGCCACGAAAACGGGAACGAATAATCTCATTTTCATACGATTGAATGTTAGTGTTTGCTACGAATTAAATAATTTTTTCATGGAATCAAACACGGAGAGGACGAAAATTCACGAAATTTGTGGTGTTGCAATGGGATTGATCGGATTCGACGGGATGATTGGTTGCAGTGTAAGCATGTGGTGCGTTGGAGGTTTGCACCTAAATATCAACCTTCAAAACCATAAGAGGCGAATCTAACTACGCCATGGCTGCCTAATCGGAACGATTAAGTAATTGCCATCTACCCCGAATGTCTCTATCTGAGCCGATGTTCGTCAGGGGTAGTCGACCCGCTCAGGTATGGCCCTGAAGTGCCAATGCAGGGGTTTATTACAAAGTTGGATAAGGAGCGACGTTGGCCAGGGTAGAGCCGGCCCGATCCCGAAAATCAATCTAACCCTAAACATGTAGAAAGCGCTAGCTATCGCATCGCCGGACGGGGGTTCGATTCCCCCCAATTCCACTAGATTAAAACAGGCTCTACATTAGAGCCTGTTTTTGCATACAACGCAAGGCCCAACACCGTCGTCTATAACTCCGCAACACCGTTATGCGGAACCACTTAAT
>VGFS01000043.1 GCA_016868785.1 Bacteroidota bacterium | reverse complement strand
AAGCACCGCGCCAATGGCCAATATCCAAATTCTTTTCAATCTATTTGTTTTCATTTTTAAACCAATTAATGCGGCAACCTATCTCTATATTTCCCATAAACCCAAGTACCCATAACCGCACTCAAAGAGGTCACTATAACGACTGAGAATCCCACGCCAATTTGGGCAAATAGTGGACCGGGACAGGCGCCCGTTATCGCCCAGCCCAAACCAAAAATTAAGCCACCGTAGATCTGACCCTTGTTGAATTCTTTGTCGTGAATCACAATCTCTTCACCCTCAAACGACTTGGCTTTTCTGGCCTTGATGATCTGCACTGAAATCATCCCCACAACCACCGCTGTGCCAATTACCCCGTACATGTGGAAACTCTCAAACCGGAACATCTCCTGAATGCGAAACCAGCTGATGATCTCAGCCTTCACAAACACAATTCCGAATATCATCCCCACCACCAAATACTTCAAATTGCTATACCAAGGCTTTACCACCGCGGATTCATTGACACAGGCCGTGCCCGTTTCTACCATTTTATCTGAATGTTTAGTCATTTTTCAAGCAATTATAACGACAATAAAAAAGGAATGCCGAACCATGTCATCAAGATTCCGCCTACCATGAAACAACACGTTGCCACCAACGATGGCCACTGCAAATTACTCAAACCCATGATGGCATGACCACTTGTGCATCCACCAGCCCAACGGGTGCCAAATCCCACCAAAAAGCCTCCCACAACCGTGAAAACCAATCCGCGGATCGACATCAATGCATCCCAGCTGAAAATGTCTGAAGGCAACATCGCCGCAAAATCAATCACCCCATGCTGCTGCAAATGGGTCTTTGTAGATTCGGCGATAACTAAATCCTCGGGGTTCGACAAAAACTGTGCGGCCAAAAACCCACCCAGTAGTGTCCCCACCACAAAATATAAATTCCACGATTCCTTCTTCCAATCGTAGTTAAAAAAGGGAATTTTAGACGGAATACACGCCGCGCAAATGTGTCTGAGCGAACTAGAAATTCCAAATGTCTTATTTCCCAACAACAAGAGTGCAGGCACCGTCAATCCGATAAAAACCCCTGCCACATACCACGGCCAGGGTTGAGAAATCCATGTTAACATCCTTATGATTTTTGTAATTTACTTTGACAAACAAAATCGGTCTTGGCAACGTCCGTCTTGGCAATCGCGCCAAAGCCACCCTCAACCTCTTTAAAATTGTGAATACCCCTCGCCTTTAATATAGACGCGGCAATCATGCTGCGGTATCCACCCGCACAGTGCATGTAGAACGAAGTATCGTCCGCCACCTCTGCTAACCAATCATTGATAAAATCCAACGGCTTGTTATAGGCTTCGTCTACGTGCTCTGCCCGATATTCACTTTCCTTGCGCACATCCACTACCTTCGACTCTCCCACTTTCACCTCAGACGCAAATTGATCTGCCGTAATGCGATCTACCGTATCTACCTCCTTTCCAGCCGACTTCCACGCTGAAAAACCACCGCTCAAATGACCCAACATATTATCAAATCCAACGCGGGTTAATCGAGTAACGGTTTCCATTTCTCTGCCCTCGTCTGTTATCAACAACAAAGGCGTTTTTACATCACCCATCACCGAACCCACCCAAGGTGCAAATTGTCCGTCGATGCCAATGTTGATACTCCTTGGCACAAACCCCTGAGCGAACAATCCCGCTCCACGGGTATCCAATACCACCGCATCCATCGTTTCAGCAGCCGCTTCAAACTCAGCCACACTCAGCGCACGCATGCCGTTGTTCATCACCACATCCACCGATTCATAGCCTTTTTTATTCATGGCAACGTTCATCGGGAAATAGGCAGGAGGCGGCAATAACCCATCCAATACTGCATCAATAAAAGCCTCTTTGCTGGGCTGATTCAACGCGTAATTCATCTCTTTCTGATGACCCAAACTGTCCATCGTCTCCTTCATCATATTTTTACCACAAGCGCTACCTGCGCCATGGGCTGGATACACCATCACCTCGTTTGGCAAAGGCATAATCTTGTTCATCAACGAATCAAACAACATACCCGCCAATTGCTCTTGGGTCATATCGGCCGCTTTCTGCGCCAAATCAGGCCTGCCCACATCGCCCAAAAACAGCGTATCACCACTGAACAAACTGTGAGGATTGCCCACTGCATCGCGCAACAAGTAACAAGTACTCTCCATGGTATGTCCAGGCGTATGCAACACCTCGATGGTGATATCACCCAAGGTAAATATTTGTCCGTCCTGCGCTATCGTACAGGCGAATTCGGGGTTGGCGGTCGGACCGTAAACGATCTCAGCACCGGTTTTCTTGCTTAAATCCAAATGTCCGCTCACGAAATCTGCGTGAAAATGGGTTTCAAAGATGTACTTCAACTTCACGCCATTTTTGGCCAAACGATCCATATAAGGTTGTACTTCACGCAATGGATCGATGATCACCGCTTCTCCGTTGCTGTGAATGTAATAAGCACCCTGTGCCAAACATCCCGTGTAGATTTGCTCAATATTCATTGTTCTGCTAATTTATTATTTTTTTTCGTTGTTGGCCTTCTTTTGTGCCGCTTTGATGGGCTTGAAAGGACCGTATTTGTGTTGTTCTTCGCCAAACCCGTCGGCAAATGGACCAAAGGGGTGGTCGAAATTTTTTTCCTCTATTTTGGGCCAGTCTTTGCTCAAATCTTTGCTGGGCCGCGGCATAGAATTTACGTAAGCGGCTATGTCCCAAGCTTCCTCATCACTCAATTGTGGTGCCTTGTAACTGGCGCCCAAAGGCATGTTCGCCTTGATATAGCCCGCAAAACGCGACAATCGATACAACCCAGCACCATGATTGTAGGAATGATCTCCCCACAGCGGCGGATATTGATAGGCAATTTTATCGCCGTTCATCATCCCCGAGCCATCGGCTTGGTGACAGCTTACACACTTGGCAATGTAGAGCGATTTCCCTTTCGTTGGGTCTGCGGCACGATCCATCAAAGCCACCTCGTATATGCCCGATCCTTTGGCTTTTTCGCCCTGTTTTACATTGCTCCCCACATAATTGATGTACGCCACGATGGCCTCCATTTCCTTGCTTCCCACCTTTGGGGCCGTGCCATTGAGTGAACGCTCAAAACAATCAGCCACTCGCTTGTATACATCTTCGATGGCACCGCTGCGACCCCTGTATTTGGGGTAGGTACTGGCCACAGAACCATAATTGTTACCATAGGGCTGGGTGCCCGCATTCAGGTGGCAGTTTTGACAGTTCATCCCGTTTGTAAGGTGGGCAATACTGCCTTTTGGACCCAAATATTTGGACGTATTTACAATCAATTCCTTGCCGTATTCCAACTGGGCCTGGGCCGATGCAGGCGCTTGCGACAAATCGGCCGCCGTCCACAAATCAGTCGACTCATCCAACGGTGGATGATTCACCGGCGCAGCACTGTCGATCAACGCGCGGTTGAGTTCCCCGGCATCAGCGTCCTCACGGGCCATATCGTCGCCCACAAAAATCAACAGCACCATCACCACCACAACAGCCAATATCCCTCCAACTCCCCACAACAGGGCGTTGACCTGCTTAATCAGTTTGCCAATGTCTCGATCTGAATTCTCGTCCATTTGAGTGTGAAGTTAAAATAATTCTTTCACAATGATATAAGTCCCCATCACCAACACAAACCAACCAAAAGCAGGCTTGAGCTTTTCTCCTGGGATGCGCTTCGACAGCCAACTTCCCAGCAAAATACCCACCACCGCGATGCTGCTAAACGTGGCTAAAAACGACCAATCTATGACCTCATCGCCCCGCATATCGCCCACAAAACCAATCAAAGATTTCGCCGCAATGATCATGAGTGATGTACCCACCGCTTGTTTCATCGGCAGCTTGGCCAATAAAACCAATGCAGGTATGATCAAAAATCCTCCGCCGGCACCCACCAAACCCGTCACCACGCCCACAATGGCCCCTTCCGCCAAAATCAAGGGGTAATTGAACTGCGGTTGGGTATCTGCAGCAAGGACATCAGATTCTGCATTTGAATTTTTACTGGTCTTAATCATGCTGTAGGCCGCCATCACCATGATTACCGCAAACAACACCATCAACCCAACCGCTTTGGTCATCACAAATGCCGCCCCGCCGTTCGGATCTTGCGAGAACGTTACTATGGGGTCCGGAATCCTAGGCACCAAATAACTGCGGGTCAAAAACACACTCACGATGCTGGGAATACCAAAAACGATGGCCGTGCGCCAGTGAATGTTGCCCAATTTGATGTGACTGAACGACCCCACCAAAGAGGTCAATCCCACAATAAACAAGGAGTACGCCGTAGCCAAAACGGCATCAACTTGAAACAAATACACCAGAATGGGCACCGTTAATATCGATCCGCCACCGCCAATCAATCCCAAAGACAAACCCATCAAAACCGCGCCGATATACCCCAATATTTCCATGTTCTCAATGCTTAAAATACAAAGTTGTGACTTTCGTCATGTTTTTACTGTGACTAAAATCACGTTGCCTACACAAATTCGTAGTCGTAGCCTTCCAACTGCGACAACAAATCAATGGGCTTATCCGTGCAATGAATTCTGCCTTCCACACGGGGTGCCACTGGCGAGAATTTCTTCAAATACTCACGCATAATATCGTGCAAATTCACCCCCAGCAACTTGGGATTTTGCACTTTTTCAATCCTACACAACGTATCTACTGGGTCGCCTTCTCTATCGCAAGCGATGATGGAATACAATTTTTGCGGGTCCATTTTCTTGCCTTTCACTTTGATCCAATTCACCCGCTCCCCTTTGGGTTTATCGGCAGTAAAGTTCACCTCCATCCCTTTGTATCGCACCACCCAGCCACCGAAACGCTTGGTAGGATCCTTGGCAAACACATTATCCAATTCCTTTTCCAACCACTGTTTTAGATGCGTACCCGTCACTTGCGCCCACTTCGCTTCCGAGTTTACCGGCAGCATACTCCACAAATAATCGTTGGTGATGGTGGCCACGCCGGTTTTAGACTCGGGGACCAGCGGTGGACAAAATCTGAATCCATTAGACAGAGCGATATCGGGTTTCAGCTTCCACATCAAGGCATCCGTAATGAGGTTGTCCATGGGATTTTCCATCACGTAATAGCGCACCAGCGTTGTTTTGGACGTGCCGATGACCGTTTCCAATTCTTTCCGATATGGTGCCTTTGCCGCTTCTACCAGCGACAACATTTCAGGGTCCGGCCGATAAATCTCAGGATCCACATCCAACAGGTTGTAATGGTGTTCCTTCACCACACCATCTTCCACCACGATATCCAGTTTGGCCACAAACGACCCAAAAGCACCGGGCTCGGTTACCTTTGCATATTTCCCTTCGATGGGTTTTCTCACCCGCTCGTGGGTATCGGCACCTAAGATATAGTCGACGCCTTCAACATAAGGCTTGTTGGCCAAATCCACCTGTTGCGCCAAGCCCATGTGGGTCACCAAGAATACCATGGCACATTGTTCATAGTCGCGCAGAATTTTTACATATTTGGCGGCATTCACCGATGGATCCGAAAAATGGATACCACTGCTGTAGGCCGGACTTTGTCGTTGCGGTGTCAGCGGATCATTGTACCCAATAAACCCAATTTTTATTCCCGCCACGTTGGTTGTCCAGTAGGGCGGAAAAATCATATCCCCTTTGGTTTCATCCTGGGTATCATGGAACATATTGGCACAAATTTTCGCTCCGTGATAGGCCCCCAAATCGCGCAGCATCATTTCTTTTCCATAGACCACTTCCCAGTTGCCGGGCAACATGAGATCGTAGCCGATGTTGTTCATCAACGGCACGATGGCTTTGCCTTCGGATAGGGCGGCTACGCCGCCACCTTGAAAGCAGTCACCGCCATCAATCACCAAGGTATTCAGGGGGTTTTCGGCTTTTAAGGTTTGGATCATGGTTTTCAGGGAGGCCATCCCCCCGCGTTTTTTGTAAACGGGCTTGCCATTCTCCAAAAAGAACTCATCGTGAATGTCTAACTGTGCATGAATGTCTGAAGTATGCAAGAGGGTAAAATGCTGGGCTTTGCCCGATTTTACCGATTGCGATTTTTTAATATCGGACAGGGCATGTGGGTCTTGGGTAACCCCTGAGGCAACCTTGGTGCCGAAGGCCAAGCCGAGGCCAAGGGCCGAGGCTTGCTTGAGAAACGACCTGCGATCGCCCGAATTCTCATTTTGTTTGCAACCGCAGCTGCAATTGCTCATATGGTAAATGTCATCCATCTAAAAGCCCGAATTAATAGAAGCAAATATCACAACTTAAAGAGTTGTTCTGCGTTTTCTGTGGTAATTTCAGCGACTTCGCGCAAATTCATCCCTTTCACATCCGCAAGTTTCTCGGCCACCAATCGCGTGTAAGCGGGCTCATTGCGCTTTCCGCGGTGCGGCACCGGTGACAAATAGGGACTGTCGGTTTCTAAGATGATATGCTTCAAATCGATGTGCTGTAGCACCTCTGATAACCCAGCATTTTTGAATGTCAACACGCCCCCAATCCCCAATAAAAAACCTTCCAACTTAATGATCTCCTGGGCCAGTTCTATACTTTCTGAAAAGCAATGAAAAACCCCGCGCAACCCCCTGCCTTTATAGTCTTTCAAAATCTCGATGATGCGGTGAGTGGCATTTCGGGAATGAATGGCCAAAGGTAGGCCCTTTTCTAAGGCAAAATCCACTTGCATCACGAACGCCTTTTCTTGAATGTCTTGGGTGGTCTTATCCCAATACAAATCAATGCCAATTTCACCTACCGCGCAGTATGTATGTGTATCGAGGTACGAGAATAGCTGGGCGATTTCGCTTTCAAAATCGGGTTTAACATCGCAAGGATGCAACCCCATCATGGGATAGCAAACCCCCGGATGATTTGCCACCAACTCATGCATTCCTGGCACTGTCTGTAAATCTACATTGGGCAACAATATGCGATCCACCCCCATCCGTTTGGCATTGGCAATCACTTGTTCACGATCCGCTTCAAACTGCTCACTGTACAGATGGCAATGGGTATCAATCAATCTCATATTTGTTTCAATATCCCCTGGTTAAGATTGCCATTTTACAGGCACTTTATTCAAAAAAGCGTCAATGCCTTTTTTACAATCTTCGCTGGCTCTGGCCAAGGCATTTTGTTTGGCAGCATAATCCAACGCTTGGTCGCGATTCATGGCTGGAATAACTCTCATCATTTCTTTTACTTTGGCCACCGCTTGTGCCGATGTGGTTTCGCAAATCTGACGAGCATGCGCCAACGCGAAATTGGCGATTTCCTCATCGGATACAACGTGCTGAACCAACTGTAAGGATTGGGCTTCGTGGGCATTAAAAATGCGGCCCGACAACAAAATATCCGACATCACAGCACCGCTCACTTTCTCGCGCAAGTACACCATCACCAAAGCAGGAATAAAACCTATTTTCACCTCTGTATACCCAAAGGTGGCCTCAGGTGTGGCTATACAACAATCGGCGAGCGTGGCAAGTCCGCATCCACCCGCCAAGGCGGGTCCCTCAACTTGAGAAATGATGTATTTTGGACTCAAATAGATGGCATCAAACAAGGCCCTCAAACGCTGAGAATCCGCTTCATTCTCTTCCAAAGTATTGTTGCGAAGTTGGGTCAAATACCCCAAATCAGCCCCCGCACAAAACGGTTTATCAGCAGAGCGAATGATAACCACACGCACGCTGTTATCCTCATTCAACGCCAGCATGGCCTTGTGCATTTCATGCACCAATTCCGCACTTAGGGCGTTGCGTTTTTCAGGTCGATTCAAGATCAAATGGGCCACGGGACCATCAACTTGTGTGCGTAGCAATTCACTCATGCTACAAAGGTAATTGGTTTACCCATATCACATCACGAACGCCTTGTTGTTCGGCATAGTTTTGCAATTTTTGCCAAACGAATTTTTTCTTTCTAGAATTTCGCCAATTTCCAATCAACCTAAGTGTACCACCATATTTTTGAACTTGAACCACCTGAGAACCCGCTCGAATTGAAAAGGAGTGATGAGAATGATGCCTAACAGATCTACCCCATTCCAAATGTGCGCAGAGCGACACAAAAGTCAAAGCAAACATCAGCAGTTGGGCCTTGGGAGATCGCCAAATAGATAGCGCCTCTTTTTTCGTTAAAACATCGCCCAGAAATTGGATCATTAACCACCTACAGCACGTCAACACCAAGACAATCATGAGGACAAAATCAACCGCATCCATGGGCAACGAAAACAATTGGGGCAGGGGTAGCGATTGCATGGCCAAGAGAATCTTCAACAGCATGTGCAACCCCAGATCGAAAGATGCGTACAAGGCATCGCCGAGCAGGGGCATCCATCCCAATGCCAAACAAGCCAGCGTGAGATAAACGCTGAGAGAAAATAGGGGTAGCAACAGCAAGTTACCGAGCAAGAACCAGGTTGGGAACGACTGAAATTGCCACAACAACAGGGGCAGGGTAAACAGTGTGGCTGAAAGGGTTAAACTGCTACTTTCGGCCAACCAGCGCAGGAATATGTGGGTATCTGGACAGCAATCCATCACTTTGGGATGCAACCATCCGATGCCGAAAACCGCCAGATAACTGAGTTGAAATCCCAGCTGTTCAACACATGGCGGGTCGATCAGAAATTGAAGATAGGCAGAACCGGCAAGCACGTGAAGGAGCGATTGACGTCGCCCAACTGCATATTTCCCCAACCACATCCAGGTGGCACTGATCATAGCCCTCACTACGGCGGCTCCGCCGCCGGTTAGAAAGGTATACCCCCAACCCGCGGCAAGCAACACCAGTAGTAAAAAAACTCCCGGACTGCCGCGGGCCCCAAACCCCGAGAACACCCAAAACAAAGCACCCATAATCAAGGCCACATGCATACCCGAAACCGCCAACACATGCAGCAATCCAGCCACCCCAAACTGCGCTTCCATGGACGGATCCAAACCGGATTTATCTCCCAGCAACATGGCATAGACCAAGCCGGCGTGTTGCGGATGCAACCGCCGGCGAAATTCACCATGCAACCAAACCAAACAGGTAGAACGTGCTCGATAAATCCATGAAATTTCTTTGGCAGAACCCCGAACCACGTGCCATTTTGCGGTTTTTTGCACGTATCCCACGATGCCAAGCGACCGCATAATGGTGCGCCAATTGGATTCTCCCGGCACCTCAGGCAGTGAATATTCTGAGAGTTCATCGGTGTTTACCCAATATCTCCCCAGTGCCGGTGGCACTGGGGAGATACCCTTCAACGAAACCCGAAAATCGGCATCACAGGGCCAAAATCCCCCACCCCGCTGATGTACACCCAAACAATGCACTGTACCCCGCACGCCCCTGGCCCCCAACATCCAAGAATCCCGCACTTCCAACAATGCATACCTGGGTTCTTGTGATTGCCTTACCCCATTAGCTTTACTAAAAACATCGCCCCCACCCGCGTTTCCTGACCATAAAATCCCCAAACAAACGTGAATGAGTCCCACCCAAAACCCCTTGCCCACCTTCCACAAACCCAACAAATAACCGAACAACCAAAGGGCCGACATCAGCAAAACCCCCGGCGCTAAGAACATCGACTCAACGAAGGTTTTGGAAACTACATAACCCAACAACAACCCCACCAAGGGCAATAAAAACGGGTATTTTTGAAATTGATTTTGCATGTTGGGGCCCTGCCCCAATGCCACTTAGGAAGCGAACATGCGTTTTAACATTCTCAGCATATCGCTCGCCGATTCATCCCGCCTACGCCACTGCTTCTCCTCGTACCACTGATCGTAAACATCCAACCGTCCTGCCGCATTGGGCGCATCTATAAATTGCTGGATGAACATACCCATTTTCTGCATATCACCCCCAAATAGGATGTTGGCAAATTCGAACCGACGACTCAACGGCATTGCCGAAATGACTTCATCCACAGTTTTACCCGATTTTTCACCCCCATTCAACGATTCCACCACTGAGGTCGCTTCAACTACAGGAGGCACTTCAACTACAGGAACAGCTTCAACCACCGGCGCAACCTCAACTACTGGCAAAGCAACCTGCTCCACTTCCGGAATAAACGCTGGAACCACCTCAGGTGTGGCCACCTGAATGGTCTCAACCACCGGAGTTTCTTCCAATACCAGCGCAACCTCGACCACCTCCGCCGGCACAACTGGCTCTTCAACATGTTCCTCGTCGCTCAACGACAACAATTCAATATCGCTCTCCAAATACAACTGAGCCGCCAGGCCCTTGAGTTGCATCAAAATGTCTGAATCAAGCAATTGGGTTTGGCGATTTGCCAATTCGTGCTGTATACTTGCTATGTTGTTAAGCACCGCGCGCAGAGAACTGTTGTTGGATTCCATTGTCACGTGCAATTTACAACACCCACCGAGATTTCATCATGAGAGAATTTACACTTATCCACGGTTGCATGTTTGCAGGGAAAACCACCAAACTCATCGGCCTGTACAACGAAAGTCCCTTCCTCAATGATGAAAAATTGGCCGTAAAACCCCTGCTAGATCAACGCTATCAGGCCAGTAAAATCAATAGCCACAGTGGCTTACAAATGCTTGCACACCGTATTTCAAAAGCTGAAGAAATTTACCCCCTCCTCACAGAAACCACCCGCGAAGTGTACATCGATGAAGTACAATTCATGGGCCCCTATGTCATTGAAGTAATCGGCGAAATCATGATGAACAACGTGCATGTGATTGCCGCTGGACTCGACAAAGACTACATGGCCCGCGATTTTGGCCCCATGTCGGCGCTCAAAAAATTGGCCACTCAACGCATCGAAGTAAAAGCGCAATGCCACATCTGTAAAAAACCCGCCAATTTCACCTACCGTGAACCCGGCAACTCAGAATTGGTATTGGTTGGACATGCCGATATTTACCAAGCCCGCTGCGAAGAGCATTGGCTCCAAGGCATGGAAGGTCGCCTCGAAATCCCAACCACCGCATAACCCCACAATCAACACTTTTCATGTCGGCCCAAGCCCCCAAATCCCGCCTCAGACTTACCGCCCTATTCAAAGAATTCTTTAAAAGTCAACAATCAGCCGGCATCCTTCTGGTGCTCACGACCGTTGTTTCCCTGCTCCTTGCCAACTCAGCGGCCGGACCTTCATACATTGCATTTTGGTCGCAAAAAATCGGCCTTACTAGCCATCAGTTCCACCTAGAACACAGCATCACCGAGTGGATCAACGATGCGCTGATGACCATCTTCTTTTTGCTGGTGGGACTTGAAATTGAACGTGAATTGTACATCGGCGAACTCTCCGATCGGAAACGTGCACTCCTGCCCATGATGGGCGCGCTGGGTGGGATGATAGTTCCCGCCCTTATCTATTTACTTTTCAATTTCAACCATCCTCAATCGATCTCCGGCGCAGGAATTCCGACAGCCACCGACATAGCCTTCGCCATTGCCATCATGGGTTTATTGGGCGATAGGGTTCCAGCTGCGCTCAAAGTGTTCCTCACGGCCTTGGCCATCATCGATGACCTCGGGGCGATAGTGGTCATTGCCCTCTTCTACGGAGGCGGCTTCAACTTCCTTTATCTCGGACTCAGTGCCGTCATCGGCCTGGTTTTGTATCGACTAAACCAAAAAGAGAATGAAAATGGTTGGTTGTTCCTGTTTTTAGGCATCTCCTTGTGGTTTTGTATGCTGCACAGCGGTGTTCACGCCACCCTCGCTGGGGTCATTCTCGCTTTTGCCCTCCCCTTCAAATCAGGCAAACCCAACACCCTCAGCTACCGCGTAGAACACAAAATCCAATGGCCTGTAACCTACATCATTTTGCCCCTGTTTGCCTTGGCCAATACCGCCATTGCAATACCAGCCGACACCTCCGCCATCACCACCCACCCCGCCAGCCTAGGCACCTTTTTTGGCTTGGTATTGGGCAAACCCTTGGGCATCGTTATTGCCAGCCTCATCGCCGTTAAATTGGGCATTGCAACACTCTCGCAAAGCATCAACCTAAGAAAACTCATCGGTGCCGGCATCTTGGGTGGCATTGGTTTCACCATGGCGATATTTGTCGATAACTTGGCCTTTACCGACACCCACCTCATCGATCTAGTAAAAGTGAGCATTTTGATTGCTTCAACCACGTGCGCAACCTTGGGTTTTGTCCTTTTAAAATTGAAAAGTCGAATCTAACCCAGTTCGAAAAAGGGGGTACTTACACATCCACATGTGGCTAACTCCCCAGATTTACGATGTGAATTCAAGTTTGTTTAAAAAAGACATGTCGATTCGACTCAATGCCATCAAAAGTATTAAAACGCCCCCCAACGATTTATAAATCAATCGTTGATGGACATTTAAAACAATCAAGCCATGATTGCAAGTTGCGTTGATTCAAGCGCCCAAACCATGATGGCCAAAAGGGCAAAACATGATTTATGTCATAGCAACCACAAAAGCAGCGCGGTGTCGATGATGAGTCTGTACAAGCGAAATAGCCGCACGGGGTTGGGCAAAATGAGCATGGCTCCATATAGGAGCAGTAAGGCGGGCAGACCCCAGCTCCGCTGGGCTTGCCCGCCCCAAAAAACCAACAACGCAATCAAAACCACCGCCATCCAAAACATCATCCAACGCCGATCTACAGACCGCCATACATTGTTAGAAATCGAAACCCCATCCTTGTCCTGCTCAAACCACTGCATCACCCAAACATTGAAAACAAAAACTAGCACCCCCTGTCGCCATAATGGCGCCTCCCAAGGTTCCAACACATCCCAAAACAACGCAGAAGCGAAGGTGATTGCAATGAAACACGGACCCAAAATAGCCGCCATTTTACCGCCCAACCAACGCACCAACAAATACCCCATCCCACCCAACACAACCCAACGAAAAGCACCGAATAAAAACCAACCATCAACCTCCCCAACCAAAACCGATGTGCCCAAGGCAACCAATAATAACCCAAAAATCGGTATCAGCCCCCACACAATCGCCCAAGCCACCTGCCAAGGCCTCATTGAAACCCCCAGGGCATCCCAACGCAGACCGTCGATGAAAAAATCCATCGCGTACACCCAAATACAGCACCCCAACAGCATAAAATCCACCAAAGTCAGTGCCCCCCCAAAGCCCAAATGCGTGTCATCAGTAACAGAGACTGCATCAAGCGAAAACTGGTTCAACAGCAACAATCGCAGCGATACAAAAACCACCGCAACCACCGGTATACCCAAGGCCTGTGTAATAAAATGGGGTCTACCCTGTGATGCACCCTTTGCCCGAAATGACATCAGCAGACGCCCAAACATCTTCAATCTTTTAATGCCGTAATCCTCCCAATATTGGGAATGGCTCTGCGCAAACTCTCCTCAATCCCCGCAGTCATCGTCATCTCACTCATGCTGCAAGTGCTGCACGCACCCGTCAATCTCAACACCACGTCCAGCTCTGTGTTGATTTCCACCAACTCCACATCCCCACCATCGGCATGCAAATACGGACGGATGGTCTCCAGAACTTGTTCAACTTGACTATCGATGGCGCTCATGTTTAGCAAAAGTAATATTATTTTGTGATTTGCAACATACTCACTTGCTGTGCCAATGCACTCGCAACGGGGTAATAGGGCGATATTTCTGGGGATTCCGCCGTGATGTTTCCTTGGTCGATGTGCTGCATCAAATCCGGATTCAACGGCAACTCGCCCAAAAACGGCACTTGATATTCCCGTGACAGGGTTTGTCCGCCACCCTCTCCAAACAAGCGGTATTTTTTGTCCGGCGCATCGCTTGGCGTAAAATAACTCATGTTTTCCACCACACCCAAAATGCGCTTGTTCACCGCTTCCATGGAGAACATGCCCATCGCCCTGCGGGCATCGGTTAGGGCCATTTCTTGCGGCGTTGTTACAATCACAACCCCCGTCAACGGAACATTTTGCACCAAACTCAATTGCACATCACCCGTACCAGGGGGCAAATCAATGATCAAATAATCCAAGTCGCCCCAATCTGTGTCCTGCACAAACTGCCTGAACGCACTCGACACCATCGGACCTCTCCAAACTATGGCTTGTCCGGGAGCAGTCATGAACCCAATACTCAAAAGTTTCAGTCCTTTGGCCTCCACGGGAATCATGATCTGTTTATCGCCCTGCATGTACATCTGAGGCGATTCGGCAACACCAAATATGGTGGGAACACTTGGACCATAAATATCCGCATCCAACAAACCCACTTTGGCACCCATGCCGTGAAGGGCGAGCGCCAGCGAGGCAGAAACCGTACTTTTTCCCACGCCTCCTTTCCCCGATGCCACCGCGATTACGTGCTTAACCCCCGGGAGTACTTCAGACATTGGAATGCTGCCACGAACGCGGGAAGTGGTATTCACAGTAACCAAAATATTAGGATCCACCATCATCCGGATGGCCGTTTTGCAAGCGTTTACCATCATGTCTTTCATGGGACATGCCGGCGTGGTTAAGACCAATGTAAAGGAAATTTCATCGCCGATGACCAAATCTTCAATCATCCCCAAACTCACCAAATCCTTTTTTAAGTCAGGATCGTCAACGTGTGAAAGGGCCTTAAGAACCGATTCTTGGGTAATCATTTGAAGAAATCAACAATGCGTTTGAAAAATCGTTTTTCGAAATTCCAGAAATAGCGAAACTGTCCGAAACAAAATCCATAGCCCAACAACAAAAGATTGTACACAGGCAAAATGAGCACGTAATAAACCACGTCTAACCACCATTCCTCACCAAGAAAAGGCTTCACGTATTTTTTCAGGTACATCACAGTGAACCCCGTAAGGGCAAACACCAACAAGATCACCCATACCATCCAGGCTTTCTCTACATTCCAATGCTTTTTGAGACGATTTACAAAGCTCACCCAACAAAGGTACTTCATTCTCAGCGGACAGCGAATTCACATTGCATTTAAATGACAATTTGGTCGATTTTTTTTGATGTGGATGGAAAGGTCTAAATGTTTCAGCATTTAATGGCAATTTTGTGCCATGGAAAAACCCCGTCCCGCCTTCTCGCCCTTTGAGCAACCCATCGCAATACCCACCCAATTGGTATTATTGCCCTTGCCCATCGGAGAACTGAGCTGGGGCTGGATGAACACCCCTAACTATATCGAAGCCATTCAACCCATCAAACATTGGGTGGCAGAAGATGCACGTACACTAAGAAGATTTTTATCATCACTCAAAGTGGGTATCGTGATCAATGATCTCGACATTTTTGAGTTTAATACCCGTACGCCTCGACAAGAACTCGAGAAATTTTTCAAAGAAATCAAGGGGGTATCCCACATTGGCGTAGTATCTGAAGCGGGGATGCCATGCATTGCCGATCCAGGAGCGCTGGCCGTGAAATTGGCACACCAACGCGGGTGGGATGTAAAGCCCATCATGGGCCCTAACAGCCTCATACTAGCCCTTGCTGCTAGTGGATTGAGTGGACAAACCTTCACCTTTCATGGTTACCCGCCCATCAACGAAAACGAATTGAAACAATTGACCCAATTGCTGCAAAACAAAGCGAGCGACAAACACAGTCATTTGTTTATCGAAACCCCCTACCGCACAGACCGATTGCTTCAATATTTCTGCAAAAATTTACCGGGCGATATGCTGTTGTGTATTGCCAAAGACTTGCATACCGAAGCCGAATCCATCCGCACACAAACCATCGCCGATTGGAAGAAAAAAACCGAAACTTTTGGCAAAAGTCCTTGCGTTTTTGTGGTGGGTCGTTGACACAATCCATGACCTTATTCACAAACGGAGAACAACTTATGTCATATTTTTCATCAATAGGTTGTTAAATTTGCATCAATACTATTTGTAGTCCAACATCATGAGAGATATTTTCGAAAAATTGCATGAGCGCATGGGTCCTTTGGGCCAGCACGCCGACGACGCACACGGTTACTACACGTTCCCCAAGTTGGAAGGTCCTATCGGCCCCCGCATGGTGTTCCGCGGAAAAACGCGTTTGAACTGGAGCTTGAACAACTATTTGGGATTGGCCAATCACCCTGATGTGATGAAGGCCGACACCGATGCAGCGGCGCAATTCGGAATGGCATACCCCATGGGTGCGCGCATGATGAGCGGTAACAGCAACTACCACGAGCAACTTGAGCGCGATTTGGCCAGCTTCGTACAGAAGCCCGACTGCATCCTGTTGAACTACGGCTACCAAGGGGTATTGAGCGCAATTGATGCATTGGTAGACCGTCACGATGTGATCGTTTACGATGCCGAATCTCACGCTTGTATCATCGACGGCGTTCGTTTGCACATGGGCAAGCGCTTTGTATACAACCACAACAACATGGAGAGCTTGGAGCAGCAATTGAAGCGTGCTACTAAGATGGTTGAAACCACCGGCGGAGCCATTTTGGTCATCACTGAAGGTGTTTTCGGCATGACCGGCTCCCAAGGAAAGTT
>VGFS01000042.1 GCA_016868785.1 Bacteroidota bacterium | reverse complement strand
CCCAAGGGTTGGGCTGTTCGCCCATTAAAGTGGCACGCGAGCTGGGTTCAGAACGTCGTGAGACAGTTCGGTCCCTATCTGTTGTGGGCGTTGGAAAATTGAGAGAATCTGACCTTAGTACGAGAGGACCGGGTTGGACGCACCTCTGGTGGATCTGTTATGGCGCCAGCTGTATCGCAGAGTAGCTACGTGCGGAATAGATAAGCGCTGAAAGCATCTAAGCGCGAAACTAGTCTCAAGATGAGTTTTCCTTTAAGGGTCGTAGAAGACTACTACGTTGATAGGCTACAGATGTAAATACAGTAATGTATGAGTCGAGTAGTACTAATTACCCGTAGACTTACCTACTCTTTATAATTTCTTATTTCCAGCATTTGTCATAGATCTTTATAGACCTTATGGTGGCTATGGCGATGGTGTCCACCTCTTCCCATTCCGAACAGAGAAGTTAAGCCCATCAGCGCAGATGATACTTGGGTAATACCTGGGAAAGTATGTCGCCGCCGACTTTATTAAGACTCAAAACCCTGACCTAACCGTCGGGGTTTTTTGTTTTTAATCAGTCCCAGTGTTCAACCTCCCTCAATTGAAAGTTTTTTGATATGCTTCCTATGGGGCCCTGGAATTTTTTTAACGAATGTTTTATGATAAAGCAATAATGCTCTCAGAGATTATTCTTGAATCCCGAAATTCTGTATTCAAACCCGTAAGTGATTTTTCTGTCGGTTTCGCCTTATCCAGAGGTTACATTAATACCCCCGCTCCTCTAACTTTATCTTGTCCCACAAAGCATCCATCTCCTGCAAGTTCATCTCCTGCAATCCCTTCCTCTGAGCCTCCGCCATTGCCTCTATTGCCTTGAATCTCCGCAAAAATTTCTGGTTGGTTAATTCCAATGCATCGTCTGGATGTATGCCACTTAACCGCGCATAGTTCACCAACGCAAACAAATAATCTCCGAATTCAGCGGTTTTCTCTTCATTGCTTTCCGCCTCCTCAAACTCCTTCCACTCTTCTTCCACCTTCTTGTAAGCATCCTGAGCATTGTTCCAGTCAAACCCCACTTGCGATGCCTTCTCCTGCATCCGGTAAGCCTTCACAATACCCGTCAATCCCTTGGGTACCCCATCCAAAATGCCATTTTTCTTGGTCCCCTTCTCCTGTAATTTGATCTGTTCCCAATTCTGCTTCACCTTGTCAGCATCGTTCGCCTCAACATCCCCGTAAATGTGCGGATGACGGCGTATTAACTTAGCAATCAAAGATTCAATGACATCGCCTACATCAAATGTCTCAGTCTCAGAGGCAATTTTGCTGTAAAATACAATGTGCAACAGTAAGTCGCCCAGTTCCTTTTTTACCTCGGTTAAATCGTTCTGTATAATTGCATCCGATAGCTCAAACGTTTCTTCAATGGTGAGGCTGCGTATGGATTCCATGGTTTGTTCTTTATCCCACGGACATTTGGCGCGCAAATCATCCATAACATCCAGCAATTTTGAAAACTGGGCTAGTATTTCTTCTCTGTTCTTCACTCAGTTTCTAATAATAAATCCATAATTACCAGCGCAGTCATCGCCTCAACAATGGGAACCGCCCTGGGTAAAACACATGGATCATGTCGGCCAGTGGCATTTAAAGTTACCGAATTTCCTTCCGCATCAATGGTTTGTTGCGCAATGGCTATCGTAGAGGTTGGTTTGAAAGCCAAATCCAATTGTATCGGATTCCCTGTGCTCATGCCACCCACGATACCACCACTGTGGTTGGTCGCACCAACTATGGCACCATTCTCCATTTTCCATGCATCGTTGTGCTCAGATCCCCGCATTTTGCTCGCTGCAAAACCATCACCAAATGCTATACCTTTAACGGCATTGATATTTAATAAGTACAACCCCAAAACGGCCTGTAATTTTCCAAATACAGGTTCTCCAACTCCTGCCGGCATTCCTTCCACCACACATCGTATCGCCCCACCTAGACTATCGCCCTGAATTTTGGCCTCAGAAATGGCAGCAATCATTTTATTAGCCGTTTCCTCATGCCAGCATCGAACCGAATTTCCATTGATCCCTGTTTGACTGGGTAGGGTATTGGTATCCGGTGCTTGAATCGTCCAAACTTGATTCACCCAAGCAGTAATCGAAATTCCTTGTGCATTTAGATACTGCATTGCCAAAGCGCCCGCCGCAACCCATCCCGCTGTAATTCGCGCGCTGCTCCGTCCGCCACCGCGATGATCCCGATGCCCGTATTTTTCATTATATAGCCAATCGGCGTGCCCTGGTCGATACACATCTTTCAATGCATCATAATCCTTGGATTGGGCATCCGCATTTTGGATTAAAATGGTAATCGGCGAACCCAACGTTTTGCCTTCGTACACCCCGGATAATATTTGAGCTTGGTCAGACTCGTTACGTGCCGTGGTTATATCGCTTTGACCCGGACGTCTGCGGTCTAAGCACGACTGAAGCGCCATTAAATCCAACGTGAAATTGGCAGGAAATCCGTCTATCACAACACCAACAGCCGGACCATGACTCTCTCCGAAAGAAGTTATTTGAAGGTTTTTCCCTATGCTGTTCCTGGCCATGTGATTTGCGTGTTTAAAATTCCAACTTACCAAGTATGGTCTACCTGTATTCTTGGACCTTGCTGCGTTCCAACAAAGATCAAACTAAATCGACCACTCAAGGTGTCGGTGATGATTTTTTCTGGGCTATCAGAAGGCACAGGCTTATTGGCACCCATCGAACCCGTAACGGGTTGATCCGTTTTGCGCGTTTGAATTACCTCCCAACGACCAATTACTTGTGAAATTCCCGACTGTTGATTGATCCATCGGATTTCGTCGCGATAAAACGATAGTTTTCCCATCGCCTCTTTGTTGGGATATCCCTTTTTATAGGAGTCTGTGATCTCCTGCCAACTGGTTTTTACTTTTTTATTGGTAATGAACCTCACAGTAGAATCCTTCACATATCCCTCCATGAACTGATCAACATTGCCATTGTTCCAGCCTTGTAATTGATCATCCAGTACTGTTTCGATGTCGCTTAGTGAGTAGGGATACACCGATGAATTCTTTTCAGTCGCCTCCTTCAATGCAGTTTTATGATAGTTCCAAGATACGGCAATGGCACATCCAACGATTAGAGACATCAAGATGATTTGCGATTTAGGACTAAAAGTGGGGGAGGTCTGTTCTTTTTTCACTTCAGTATTCGGTTTGGCGTTGATGGATTTTTAGGGCTGCGATGTTCTGCTTATTCAAAGGTACATTTCTTCCACTGCTCCCAATAGTTGGGAAACGATTTTTCTACGCAGCGGGTGTCAGAAAAAGTAAGTGTGTTGATCCAAGGTTGCAAAGCCGAAAAAGCCATCGCCATGCGGTGATCCTCTTTGGTGTCGATATGCAGGGCCTCGGGAAACTGCCGATGGGCTGCGTTTAAATGCCATAGGTCAGCGTCTCCATCCGACCATTGTTCAAGAGTACATCCCAAGCCAACCAAATTTTGTTGCAACGCTGCAATCCTGTCGCATTCTTTGTATCGCAGATTTTCAATGCCTTGAATCATGATGGATTGTCCCAAAATACACCATCCAACCACGAGCGCCGGCACCAAATCGGGGTTGTTTTGAAGGTCTACCAATGGCATTTCATCACCCAAATTCTGTTGCCAATCTTGGAGGTCTGCAACCCGTTTGATCACCACTCCACTGGGATCTGCTATACTCTCAATGCCCAGTAATTGCCCGAGGGTAGCCAACTGCCTATCGCCCTGACGGCTGTTGAGCGATAACCCCTCCAACAAAAGGGTATCTGTTTTTTTCAATCCCAAAAGCAACGGGAAAAAAAACGCGGCGGCACTCCAATCGGCTTCCAAGGCCAACTGATCACGGCCAACTGCATTCAATTTGTCGTAGCTACCGTGAATTGAAATTTCACGTCCTTCCCGACCATAGGTGCTGATTACATCAATTCCCAGACTTTGTAACAATTGAATGGTTAGGTCCACATAGGATTGTGAATGGGATATTTCGGTCAGGATGATGCGTTTTGTATCGGGAAATAGCGGGGCAATGAGCAGTAATGCACTTGCAAACTGTGAACTTATCGAAACGCTGACTTGCACATCCGTCCATTGTTGAATTCCCGTTTCAATCAAAATGGGCGGATATCCTTCAATTTCTGGGTAGGTGATTTTTGCCCCCATCGCGCTAAGTGCTTCCACCAATGGCGATATTTTTCTGCTTTTTAAACTGCGATTTCCGGAGAGGGTCATGGGCCGCTTGAATTGCGCTGCCGCAAATGCTGTAAACAAGCGGTAAGGCGTTCCGGCATCCATGAAATCCGCCGCGTCTTCGCCTTCGATGTGTTTGATTAGCGCTTCGATCAGTAAACGGGTATCGCGACAACCTTTGGGGGTGATATCAGGATTTTCTGAAAGCCAATTTTTCAAGTTCCCTTGTGCAGCAAGCACGATGAGTCCCCGATTTAGCTGACTCTTACTCAATGGCAATTCAATGGAAATCATATGTTTAACCATTAAGTGCTTGAACCACGGCTTCCGCATCGATGTTGATGTTGTAGTGGCAATCTCCCGGTGCAAAGGCCAACGAGAAAAGTAGGGCGTGATGTTCGTTTTTTTTGTCGGCTTGGATGTAATTCATGAGAACAGCGATATCTCCCTCTATCCTCGGAATGGGGTCGTAGATAGATTTTACCAGCATTTTTAGGTCCTCATAAAGCCGTTGCGTTTCTGCTCGATTGGGCGATACTTTGATGGCGATTTTGGTCTCATAAACCAATCCCCAAGCCACTGCGCAGCCATGAGAAATGGGTAGTTTTACATCGTGGCTCCATGATTCCAGTGCATGTCCAACAGTATGCCCCAAATTCAACAATTTGCGATCTCCTTTTTCGATAAAGTCTGACTCAACAATACGGGCTTTTAGTTTGATATTCCATTCGATCAGTCCAAGCCAAGCCTGTTGGTCCGAAATGGCGGGGCGGGGCTTCATGACTTGCTGAAAGTGTTTGCCACCGGCGATGATGCCATGCTTTATCACTTCAGCCCATCCGCTCAATAGTTCGGGGTGCGACAAAGTACTTAACCAGTGCGGCGACACGAAAACCTTTTCAGGCTGTTGAAACGTGCCGATATAATTCTTGTGGTGGAGTAAGTTGATACCATTTTTACCACCGACTGAAGCATCCACCATGGCCAACAGTGTGGTGGGGATATTCCAGAAGGCAATGCCTCGAAGGTAAGTGGCAGCGCAAAATCCACCAACATCGCACAGTGCACCCCCTCCTACATTAATGAGCAGCGCGTTTCGTAATGCCCCTGCCGATTGCATCCATAGATAGATTGATTCACAGGTTGACAATGTTTTGGCATTTTCGCCGTCGGGCACCACAAAGACGTGTGAGGAGGGGACGTTGATTTCCACCATTTCGATGAGCGACAAACACAGTGAATGTGTGTTAGCGCTGCACAAAAAATAAACGGGCGATGACCCTGGACGTTTTTCCAATGCATCGGAAAGAGCCGTGGCGATATCCAGGCCTGTCCAAATCATGCTTTGATCTTTTCGTACCGCTGGCTGTTGGTTGGGTCCATATCGGACAAAAACTTCGCCATTGCTGTTTTTTCGGGCACGGTAGCTCCTTTGTAGATCTCCACGAGTTCGGGCCATTTGGTGGAGAAGAAGGTTTTTTGTAACAGGCTGTTTTGAAATAGGGTTTGGGTTTCCTTTAGAGATTTGAGAATTTCTGTGATGTTTTTTCGGGCCTGCTCCGGATTTTCGGCAAACATGTCCATGCCGCGACGGTGGTAGTTGTAATTTAGCAAACGCAACTCTTTAAAGCGGGGGTTGTTCAAGTTCTCTGCCAAATAAAATCGATTGCGAATGCCTTTTCCATCGGCCTGATTCCAGCCGTTTTTGTTGGTCATCATTGCAACGATGCTTTGGGCTTTGGCGAAATACGCACTTCCACCAAGCTCACTGAAGCTGTCGAAATCCAATCCGATAGCTATGTTGACATAGTAAGCCAAGAGGGTGGTGAAGTCGTTCATGTTCATGTTTTCTTGGTATTCGAGGTTCTCAAATTCGCGATAAGTGAACGACACATCTTCATCGTTAAATTGGAAGATGGTAGACTTGTAGGTAGAATTGAAGACGGGGCGGATCACCTGAAATTGTAGGGTGCCTTTGAATTCGGTGTTGTTGATGGCTGTGATCTCAATGAAAATGCTGATATCAATTTTCTCTTGCTGGGCGATGTTTTCATCTGTCCATTTTCGGGTATTGATGAACTGTTGGGCAGAGGTTTGTAGCGTATTGAGAATTTGTTTGTCGGTCATTTGCACCCTAGGAGCAACCACTTGAATGGTGGATTTAATTTCCTGAGCATAATTTGCGGTTGGCAAAAACACAATAAGTGCAACGACGAGGATATGAAATAAATTGATGGTTTTGCGCATGATTTAAGATTGAGGTTTGTTGAGCCATTCACCCAGAATTTGGAGCATGGTTGCAGCTACTTGGTTTTTCTGATTTGCAGGGATATGGAATTGTTGTCCATCACGGCAATACAGAGTCACTTCGTTGGTGTCAACAGCAAATCCAGCTTGTGGGTTTTTGAGCGTATTTAGAACGATGCAATCGAGGTTTTTCTTTTGGAGTTTCTGCTGGGCATGCAATTCCTCTTGCTCAGTTTCGAGGGCAAATCCGATGCACACCTGGTTTGGCTTCCTTGACGCACTCAATGTTTTAAGGATGTCTGGATTTTTTTCTAGGGTAAGGGTCAGGGTATTGTCTGATTTTTTAATTTTTTCACTGGCCAATTCTGTGGGGTGATAGTCGGCGACTGCAGCAGCCATGATTAGGATATCGCATTGGGGGAACAGCTGTTCGCAAGTTTGTTGCATCGCTTTTGCCGTGAGCGCTTGGTGGTTGTTGCTTTCCTTGGGGGGTGTTACGGACACGGAACCGTAGACGAGTTCTACTTCGGCACCGAGGGATAGTAATTGTTCGGCGATGGCAAATCCCATTTTGCCGCTGCTGTGGTTGCCGATGAATCGCACAGGGTCGATGGGTTCTTGAGTGCCGCCTGCTGTTACCAAAACTCGCTTCCCAAAAAAGTAGTTGTGGGCAGGCGTGAGGTGGTTAGCCAGTGTTTTGGCGATGTTCTCAGGTTCTGCCATTCTGCCTTTTCCTTCTAATCCGGAGGCCAATGAACCTTCCTCGGGGTCAATGAGGGTAACGCCTCGCTCAATCAACGTTTCAATATTGGCTTGGGTTGAAGGGTGTGTCCACATGTCAAGATCCATCGCTGGCGCAACAAATACGGGGCAGCGGGCCGACAGAATCACAGACATAAGGAGGTTATCGCAGATCCCGTGCGCGATTTTGGCGAGGGTGTTAGCACCTGCTGGGGCGATGATGATAAGGTCTGCCCATAGGCCAAGATGGACATGGTTGTTCCATTCGCCTTGGTCAGATTTGAAAAACTGGGAGAGTGCCGGTCTTTCTGAGAGTACCGCCAGGGTTTGCGGTGTTACGAAAATCTTTGCTGATTCAGTGAGCACTACTTGTACCTCTGCGCCTTCTTTTTTGAGGATGCGCACCAACTGTGGGATTTTGTACGCGGCGATTCCACCGGTGACCCCAATCAGGATTTTTTTTCTATTAAAGGGGCTTTTCCGGAGCATCGGGGATTCTCCAGTAGGTTTTTTCTTCGGCGAATTCCTGAGAAGCCAACAGGGTGGGCTTAGGCATGCGCTCATACATCATAGAAATTTCGATTTGCTCCCTGTTCTCTTGGATTTCTTCCAAGTTGTCAGAGTCGTTAAGAAACGGCTCCAAACGGTTGCGCAATTCTTCCTTTTGCTTCTCAGCGATTTGATTAGCACGTTTTGAGATGATGATGGTGCTCAAGTAAACGTTGCTAGTTTCGTTTTCTAAGTTGCGCAGATCACGGGTTTCTGCGTTGCGGGATATCGCGTTGCTCATATGATTGATTTGAGTTTTGTTGTTTCTTTTTGAATTTTTTCTTTGGTGTCTTTGGCATCTTTGGCATGCTCGCCCGTGAGTTGATTTACGTAAAAGTAATCATCCAACAGGGATTGAGCCTTTTCCAATCGCTCGATGCGTTTGGATTCGATGCTGTTCATTGCGTACAAAAATTGTGCCTTATACGCTACATATTCCAAATCTTCTTTTTGGGGGATATCGGGGTAGGTTTTGATCGCAATTACCGCCGCAGCACTGGCTGCTTTATACTCCTGCATGTTGAAGTATTGCATCACTTGGTCGTAAGCTTTCGCGTGGCGTTTGGCTCTCAGCGCATCCATGTGTTCGTTGCATTTGGCAACATACTCTGAATCTGGATAATAATTGATAAATGTCTGCAGGGCTTCAATGACATCCGAGGTGTTGCTTTGGTCCAAATCGGGCTCACCCACAAAGAGTACATCGCAGTAAAGGGCCATGTACGCGCACTCAATCATTCTCGGACTTCTGGAAAAATTGTCGGTGAAGTCTTTGAAAAACATGCTCGCATATTCGTAATCCTTCATGTTGAAATACGCATAGGCTGTGCGAATGTATACATCCTCCAGGCTATCGAGGTTGTTGCGATAGGCGTCACGAAGTTGCTCGTAAAGTGGCACTGCGCGAGAATAATCCTTTTTACTATCCAATGACAAGGCCAAATTGTACTTGGCTTGATTATCTTTCCCCTTATATATTTTGCCATATTCTCCGCAGGCCGACAAAGTCAGTACAGCCAGGGCAATAAGGATGGATTTAGGGACAGACAGCATATGAGTCCGCAAATATAAGTATTTTCAAGGGGTTTTGCGTAAAAATCGACGGCTATTTTGGTGTGTTGAACGGATTATTGCGGCTAGGTAAAATCTCTTGAAAACTTGTGCATACACATCCCTAAAATTACCTCAATTTTGAACCTTTATGGAAACTCTGAATACCGCTTCGTCCATGGCTACCATGGCAACCCAAATTCGCAGAGATGTATTGAGGATGGTTCACGCTGTATCTAGTGGACATCCAGGTGGATCTCTGGGCTGTGTTGATTATTTCACGGCGCTTCATTTTCACTTCATGAAGCACAAGGCCCAGCCATTTACAATGAACGGACGGGGTGAAGATGTTTTCTTTTTGAGCAATGGTCATATTTCGCCGGTGTACTACAGCACTTTGGCGCGCAGTGGTTACTTCCCCGTGTCAGAATTGGCTACTTTTCGTAAGCTGAACACCCGTTTGCAAGGACATCCTGCCACCCACGAGCACTTGCCAGGTATTCGCGTGGCTACGGGTTCTTTAGGACAAGGTTTGAGTGTTGCTGCTGGTTTGGCGTTGCAGAAGAAAATCGACAAGGATCCCCACACGGTTTGGGTGGTTACGGGCGATGGTGAATTGCAAGAAGGTCAGATTTGGGAAGCGGTGATGTTTGCTGCTCATCGCAAGCTCGATAACATGATTGTTGCCGTAGATTTTAACCAAAAGCAAATTGATGGTTCTACGGGAGATGTCATGGGCTTGACAGAATGGACGTCGAAGTTCTTGGCCTTTGGCTGGGAAGTTCTGGAGTTGGAAGGAAATAATTGGGATGACATCATGTCGGTTGTACCCAGGGCACAATATAAATTGGGTGGTGGAAAACCGGTCGTTATCATCATGAAAACCGAAATGGGACAGGGTGTAGACTTCATGATGGGCACGCACGCTTGGCATGGAAAAGCGCCCAACGACGATCAGTTGGCTAAGGCTTTGGCACAGTTGCCAGAAACGGAGCACAAGGATTATTAAAAAAAGTTCAATTGTTGCTGACTCGCTAACAAAAACAATTTCACGATGAAGAAAATTCTCATTCTTGCTGCAGTCTTGATGTCGCTCACGGCATCGGCGCAGGTAAAAAACGGGTATCCCGGACAAAAAACGAGAATGCTGTTTTTGTTGGATGGAAGCGGTAGCATGTTGACAGAAATGGGGAACTCAAACCGCTGGGCGGTGGCTGTGACCCTGATAAATAAAATGGTGGATACGCTCCGCACGGTGGAGAATTTGGAGGTGGGCCTGCGTGTATTTGGGCATACCCAACCCAATGAGAAAAAAGATTGCAACGATACCAAGTTGGAGGTGCCATTTGCACCCTTCAATCACAAGCAGTTTGCGGCCAGGTTGAAGCTCATCAAACCGTTGGGTTATACATCCATCGCACAATCGTTGTTGGCTTGTGCCAAAGATTTTCCGGAGGACCCAACCGCGCGAAACATCATCATCATCATCACAGATGGGGTTGAAGAGTGTGGTGGAGACCCTTGTGCTATAAGCACGGCACTGCAACAAAAGGGAATCATTTTACGTCCTTTCGTCATCGGCCTCGGTACCGACAGTGAAACTTTTCGTAACGCCTATTCTTGTGCGGGTCGCTATTTCAATGCGGAAACGCCCAATCAATTTCAAAAAATCATAGGTGTGGTAATCAACCAAGCGTTGAACAATACTACGGTGCAAATCAATCTGCTCGACAATCAAGGAATGCCGCGGGAGACGGACGTGCCAATGACCATTTTTGACGCAGACAATGGTCAGATGGTTGAGAATGTCATTCACACCATGAACGGCAAAGGGGTGCCTGATACGTTGTATCTTGATCCTGTACGCAGGTATCGCGTGGTGGCTCATACCAAGCCATTGGTGCAGTCGGACATTGTTGAGATTGTCCCTGGCAGGCACAATGTGATACCTCTAAATACCCCGCAGGGCAGTTTGTTGTTGAAGATGAATGGGATCACCAAATATCCCCGTTTGCAGGCCATCGTTCGCAAAGGCAACAACATGCAAACCATCAATGCCCAGGAGTTTAACACCACGGAGAAATACATCGTTGGGGGCTATGATTTAGAAATTTTAACCATCCCGCGTTTAAAATTCAACAACATTCAAATCAAACAAAATCAAACGTTTACCATTGAATTGCCGAGTCCGGGTACGCTACAACTGAGCATCGGAAAAGATGTAAAAGGGGCGGTGTTCCAGCGGGTTGATAACAAGATGGAGTGGGTGATGGACTTGAACGGAAGTGTTCCTAAGCAACTGATCAATATGCAACCGGGGGAGTACACGGTGGTGTATCGGGTGGCTGGTGAAACCCGTACGTTATACAGCAAAAACAAGGTGTTCAAAGTGAATTCGGGCGCCGTGACACAATTAGCGATTTAAACCAATGAAATCATACGAAATACTAGGACAAAAAGACACCCGAAGCGGTTTTGGCGCGGGTTTGCACGAGGCAGGAAAACGCAATAGCAATGTGGTGGCTTTGTGTGCGGATCTCACAGGCTCTTTGATGATGGATGCGTTCAAGGACGAGTTTCCTGAGCGATTTATTCAGGCGGGGATTGCCGAGGCCAACATGATTGGCGTATCGGCCGGATTGGCCATCGGTGGGAAGATTCCTTTTGCTGGTACATTTGCCAATTTTGCTACAGGCCGTGTATATGATCAAATCCGTCAGAGCGTTGCTTATAGTCACAAAAATGTGAAAATCTGTGCATCGCATGCGGGCCTCACTTTGGGAGAGGACGGTGCAACGCACCAAATTCTGGAGGACATTGGTTTGATGAAGATGTTGCCGGGTATGGTGGTGATCAATCCTTGTGATTACAACCAAACGAAAGCCGCAACCATGGCAATTGCGGAGTACAACGGTCCTTGTTACCTGCGCTTCGGTCGTCCAAAATGGCCCGTTTTCATCCCTGAAGATATGCCTTTTGAGATTGGCAAAGCCTTGATGTTGAATGAAGGCAAGGACGTCACCATTTTCGCAACAGGGCACATGGTTTGGAAGGCCATTGAGGCAGGGCATATTTTGGCAGAAAAAGGCATTGATGCGGAAGTGGTAAATATTCACACCATCAAACCTTTAGACAGAGACGCCATTTTGGCTTCGGCGAAGAAGACGGGTTGTGTGGTAACGGCCGAAGAGCACCAAATGAATGGTGGACTGGGCGACAGTATTGCACAATTGTTGTCGCGCGAATTGCCCACTCCCATGGAATTCGTGGCGGTGGACGATTCGTTTGGAGAAAGTGGAACCCCTGATCAGCTGTTGGAGAAATACGGATTAACATCCGCTGCCATCGCAGAGGCGGCTGTTCGCGCTATCGCCAGAAAGGCATAAAACTTACACAAAATTGGCAGATGGGGATTCGAGAGAATCTCGCTTGTCGTTGTATCTTCGGGGGCCCCGCGCAGCGGGGCCTCCTTGCTTATACCACCCTTGTTTTTTGTGTTGTTATTACTTGCACAAATCACAGGGCTGATTGATGGCAGGCGTTAGAGAGAATCGCGATGAATACGAGAGAAATCCTGGGGGCATTTGCCCAAATCCAACCCATGCAAGCACTGGCGGCCGCGGCGGAGCACGCGGCCGCACCCATACACCTGCAAGGGCTGGCTGGCTCGGGCTTCGCCCTCGCCACCGCATCCCTCTACGCCTCCTCCTCCAGACCCATCGTGGCCGTTCTCCCCAACAAAGAAGAAGCCCAGTACTTTAAATCTGACCTCGAAAATCTCCTGGTGGGTGAACCCATTTACTTCCTCCCAGATTCCTTCCTCAAACCCTACAACCTCGCCAGGGAGAATGCCATGGGCGTGCAAGAACGCATCGAATCCCTCAACGCCCTTAGGAAAAACAACAAACGTATCTTCGTTACCTATACCTCCGCCCTGGCAGAATTTGTGGTGGATAAAACAGAACTTGAAAATTCTTCCATCGAAATTGCCCGCGGTCAGTCGCTCGATACCGATTTTCTCATGGAATTCCTGCAGGCCAATGGCTTTGAACGACGTGATTTTGTCTTCGAACCCGGCGAATTTAGTGTGCGCGGCGGTATCGTGGATCTGTTTAGCTTCGCCCATGAGTACCCCTTTCGGATAGAGCTCGATGGCGACATCATCGAAAGCATCAGAACCTTCGATGTCAATGATCAGTTATCGCTCAAAGAAATTGCCCACTTTTCTCTGCTCCCCAACATACAAGAACAGCGAAATCAAGATACCACCATCTCCATTACCGAATACTTCGATCCCAAAACCATCGTGGTCGCCCACGACATGTCCTATCAAATCGAAGACTTAGCAAAAGCCTGGGAAAAAGCACTGCAAACACACCAAGAAGCGGTGGACTTCGGCAGGGAAATCGTCCCCAAACACCCCAAGCAAATTTGGAATACCCCCAAAGGATTTGAACAAGTGCTGAACGCCTTTACACAAATTCATTACAGTGGTACCCGTCCCACCGGGAAAGTCGATATTATTGAATTTTTTCAGCAACCCCAGCCGCTGTTTAAACGCAATTTCCCAATGCTCATCGATTGGATGAAGGAAAATCAACGCGAAGGGTACAAAACCTTGGTGTTTAGTGAGAATAGCCGACAAATTGAACGATTGATTACCATCCTTTCTGATACCGGCGCCGAGGTGGTTTTTGATCCCGTATACCAAGGTTTATCGGGTGGTTTTGTGGATCGCGATGTCAAGATTGCTTTCGCCACCGAACACCAACTGTTTGATAAATTCTACCGTCCGAAGGGCCGTCAGAAATATTCCTCGCAAACCTCGCTCACACTCAGAGAACTAAAAAATCTGAAACCGGGCGACTTCGTCACCCACATCGATCATGGCATCGGTCGGTTTGCCGGATTGGAAAAAATGGATGTGCACGGTGTTACCCAAGAAGTGGTTCGCATCGTATACAAAGACAATGACCTGTTGTATGTGTCGGTCAATAGCCTGCACAAAATCAGTAAATACACCGGAAAGGATGGCACACCCCCAAGCATGCACAAACTGGGGAGCCCACAATGGGATAAACAGAAAAAAGCCACCAAGAAGAAAGTTAAAGACATTGCCCGTGAGCTGATCGCCCTATATGCCAAGCGGAAAGGACAGCAAGGCTTTGCCTATGGCCCCGACAACTACCTTCAAATGGAGTTGGAAGCCAGCTTTTTCTATGAGGATACCCCGGACCAAGCCAAAGCGGTAGAGGATACCAAGCGCGACATGGAATCTCCGCAGCCCATGGATCGGTTGGTTTGTGGTGATGTGGGATTTGGGAAGACGGAAGTGGCCATGCGGGCGGCGTTTAAAGCAGTGTGCGACAGCAAACAAGTGGCGGTGTTGGTGCCCACCACCATTTTGGCGCAGCAACATTATCGGTCGTTTAGCAAGCGTTTTGCGGGTTTCCCTGTCAAAGTAGATTATATCAATCGATTCAAATCGGCCAAAGAGCAAAAGGCCACGCTCGATAAAGTGAAAGCGGGCAAGGTAGATGTGCTCATCGGAACGCACAGGATCTTGGGGAAAGACATTGAATTCAAAGACCTCGGTCTTATGATCATCGACGAAGAGCAGAAATTTGGGGTTGCGGCCAAGGAAAAACTCAAGGAACGAAAAGTGAATGTGGATTCGCTCACGCTCACCGCAACGCCCATTCCGCGAACCTTGCATTTTAGTTTGATGGGCGCGCGCGATTTGTCGGTCATCAATACCCCTCCGCCCAACCGTCAGCCCGTTCATACCGAGTTGCATACCTTCAATAAAGATCTAATTGCCGAAGCCGTAACCCATGAATTGGAGCGGGGCGGACAGGTGTTCTTTGTACATAGCAGGGTGAAAGATATTCATGAAATTGCCCGTTTGATTGGCGATTCGGTGCCCGGGTGTAGGGTTTGTTTGGCTCACGGACAGATGGAAGGTCACGAGTTGGAAGACGTGATGGTTCAGTTCATTGAGGGGGAGTACGATGTTTTGGTGGCAACCACCATCATCGAAAGTGGCCTGGATATTCCCAATGCCAACACCATCATCATCAACAATGCCCATTTGTTTGGGTTGAGCGATTTGCATCAAATGCGCGGTCGGGTGGGCCGCAGCAACACCAAGGCATTCTGTTATTTGTTGTCGCCCCCGGTTTCCGTGCTGAGCGAGGATGCCCGCAAGCGTTTGCGTACGTTGGAGGAATATACTGAGTTGGGTAGTGGGTTTCAAGTGGCGATGCGCGATTTGGACATTCGCGGTGCAGGGAATTTGTTGGGTGGAGAGCAATCGGGGTTCATCAGTGAGATGGGCTTTGATATGTACCACAAAATTCTGGATGAAGCGGTTCGTGAACTCAAGCACGAAGAGTTTGTTGATTTGTTTGATCAACCCGAGGACATCAGCAGCAGAGATTGTCAGGTCGATACCCAATTCGAAATGTTGATTCCTTCCGATTATGTCACGCAAACGGCCGAGCGATTGGCGCTTTACAGTGAATTATCGGGCATCAACACAGAATTGGAGTTACAGCGATTTGCGAGCAATTTGAAAGATCGGTTTGGGAAATTGCCGCTCACCGTTGTGGCATTGTTGGATACGGTTCGTTTGAAATGGGCGGGCAAGCAATTGGGCATGGAGAAAATATCTCTGGGCAACGGAGGGATGCGTTGCTATTTCCCAGGCGATCCCAATGCGGCGGTGTATCACAGCGAAAGTTTTGTGGCGATCATGGGCTTCGTGGCTGGGAACCCCAACAAGTTTAGTGTGAAACAAACCGATAAAGCACTTATCGTTACAGTAAAAGGTATAGAAACCGTTTTTGAAGCCCTTCATATTCTCGGTGAGTGGGATATACACCGGTCGGTATCCTAATATTTTTCACATGATTCTTACAAACCGTACAATGAACCATTTCCTGGGAAGGCATGCTGCTTTGCGGCTTATCGATGGGCTTGCAGGCCAAAGACGGGAAACAATCATTGGTTCACCCTTGTTTATTCAGTGCCATGACTTAGGATACCTTATCCAACACAACAGATTCAATCGATCAAAAATCCAATAAATTGTCCAAGGCGGATGATTTGTCATCCCATGTAGTTACAGATGGGACATATGCCTTCAATCAGGATCGCTTCAGCAATTTTGATGTTGAAAGCCCACACAAATATTCCGTATTTCAACCGAAATGGTCGCATCCAAGAAGCCGGTTGGTATCAACAGTATCAATTGGATGATCAAATCATTCGCATCACGTATTTGCCTACCCGACATTGGTGCAGGCGTTGGATTACCGATACCAACAGACATTTATGGGGCGCTTTTGTGATTGAAGTGGGCGGAAAAGTGATTTATTTTGGTGGGGATTCAGGGTATGGAAAGCACTACGCCGAAACCAAGGCTTTGTTTCCGAACATCGATTTGGCCATTTTGGGCATCGGGGCTTACCAGCCGGAGTGGTTCATGGAATCGAACCATTCGTCGCCCGCCAAAGCCTATCAGTCTTTCTTAGATTTGGGGGCCCAACACATGGTGCCTATGCATTATGGTACCTTTGATTTGAGCGATGAGCCCATTTGTGAGCCTGCGGAAAGATTGATGCAAATTGCTACTGAAAATCAAATGACACAGCGGGTATTGATACCGGCGTTGGGACAGAATATCCTGACGATGATGCAGAAATAAGGCAGGGTGTCTGGCTTAGTTCACAATGTGTTATTGTGATTTTCGAAGTCCGTTTGGCTCAATGGAAATCTCTCGATTTTTGTAGAGTGTGCCTACAGCCTCTTTGAAGGCCTTTTTACTCATGGCGAATCGGCTGTAAATTAATTCAGGCGATGATTTGTCGGTGATTGGCAAAAATCCGCCTTCTGCCTCGATGGCCTGCAATATGACACCGGCCAAGCCCGT
>VGFS01000041.1 GCA_016868785.1 Bacteroidota bacterium | reverse complement strand
ATCCGCCAGTGCGCCAAGCGCCAAAAGGTTAGGTGCAAGCATAGCGAACGTCACAATCGTTTCAACCGAACAGAAAAACTGACGACAAAATGCCGATGCTTCTCAAAATTAAAAGAGGTATTTTTTTCAACGCACTTGCCAATCTAAAAACACCACATTTAATTTTGCCCTACCGCTCCCAAAGCCCACCTGTGCGCCGTCGATTCTCATCTGATGCATTTTTCGAATTAATACCAAAATATCTTCAAGGTCTTTTGGCCTCGGCCGATCGATATATTTCATCACCGCTTCATTGCTTCTCAAAGCGAACAATTCAGGCGCATCCGACTCAGTGATTTCTTTCAAAATCAACCGTTCAGTATGCAATTCAGGAAAAACACCAAAATCTACTTCAAGCATACACAAAAGTACTTCACGCAATGAGAACCTCACACGCAACAACTCCTACATTCCTGTATTTGATTTCCAACCATGCAATCGAAAAAAATCCACTGCATCAGTGCGATGCAATGAATTGATTAAAAACAAGTTGCGCATCACCATTTTCGAATAAAGATTGATGTCCAAATCCCGCAACTTCGTGCACTTGCACCTTTTTACAGTCTACACAGTCGGTTACTTTTTGCTTAAACAAAGGCCACGAAGTCATCTGAATGGGGCTATCATCTAACCCCTGTACAAACAGAATATCTGATTTGTAACCACTCGAAAAATTGAGCAAAGACCTCGATTTGTAAGCCCCTGGATTCACCGTGGTGGTTCCATATTTCCGCTTCAAAAGATCACAAACCACCCCATTTTCAATTTTTCCATCTTCCTCCAACTTGCATCGAAAAATCAAATTCAGAGGACCCGGAGCGTTGGCAATGACCCCATTGGTCTCGTGCATGGTGTTTAGACGCGTAACCACATACCCACCTTGAGAATGCCCGGCTAAAAACACTTTTTTAATTTGAATACCCAGCTCCGTCGCGGCATTATTCTTTAACCAAAAAAACGCTGCCTCGGCATGCTTTATATTGTCTCCCATCAATAAATTCTCCTCAGGATATGCAACACTCACAATCATCATATCTTCCCTATCAAGTATCCGCTTAAATCCATCCAACGTATTTTGGGCCGCCCCCAAAATCAAACTATCATATGTAACAGTCCCATGAAATACCATCAACACATCAAAGGACGTCCCTTGGGGCTTGTCAATCACCACATCAACAGCTAAGCTATCACCTACAATGGTCTTGGTTATCTGAAAGGCACTATCATTTTTGGCTGTGTTTGTGGGATTTGTTTTCTTTTTGCATGCCCACAAAATCATCGTTAACAAAATAATAAGTATAACCTTTCTCATGGTAGATTCTTCGAGTATAGACGCAATCGCGGTTAATTCGTTTAATTTCAATTGAATTTTAAACCGGTTTCTAAAAAAGCAGGCCTTATATCTCTACAATAAATTCTTTACAAACCAATAATCCGTCTGTGGCGTAGTACCCAGAGGAAAATCATTCTCAACACCCGAGTTTACAAAACCGTGCTTTTCGTAGAACCCACGCGCTCGGAAATTGTATTCCCACACAGACAAATACATTTTTTCATACCCCGCCTCCTTCGCAAACGCCACAGCAAAGTCCATCATCGCATTCGCCACACCCGCGCCGTGATATTCCTTCAACACATACAATCGCACCAATTCGATGCTATGCGAATCCTTCAGCGACGCTAACGGACATTCATGCTTCGCATTGATACGCATATAACCGTTAGCCTCACCATCGACCTCATGAAAGAAAAAATTATCGGTTGGATCGTTCAATTCCTCCTCACATTGCTGCGCATTAAAATACAAATCCAGCACACCCCGCATGTCTTCCTTGGTGCACGTATTGCCAAAAGTATCGTCAAAAGTCTTTCGGCCGATGCGCTGCAACAAAGCCACATCCTTCACATTTCCACGCCTTATCATGCCTTTATCCCTCCAATGCCGCCGCCTCTAATTGGGCGATGTCCTGACTCCAAATGCAATTTGAAAAATTAACCGCCATAATTATTGGGCATTGGCCTCCACATGGCCCAAACCTGATATACAGGTGCTGCAATGTTTTTTTCAATGGTAATCATGCCGCGAACATAAGGCATCGCACACCCAATTTTCATCCCCAACCCCCAAATTTTTGTCGAATTTCATCGCCTATTGTCGATTACAATACCCCCTTTATACCCAATCCCTCAGCAACAACGGAAAAAATTATTGACCCTACAAGCGATCAGCCACCGCTTGATTAACTTTGTTTCATGCTCTCATCGGAACAACTGCAATACCATCCCAACCTGTTCGATACCCACGAGCAATTGGCCCTGTTCGATGCACTACAAGATGAAATTCCATGGATGCAAACACACATTACCCTGTTTGGCAAAACCCATCCAACGCCCCGACTCACCGCATGGCACGGCGACCCCCATTGCATCTACACTTACAGTGGCGTTGTGAACCAACCCCTCCCGTGGACACCCAGTCTACTCAACATAAAAGCACGCATCGAAAGTCTTACCCACGGCACCACTTTCAACTGCGTTTTGCTCAATTTTTACCGCGATGGCAGCGATAAAATGGGTTGGCATTCCGATGACGAAAAAGAATTAGGCCCCAATCCTAACATCGCATCAGTCAGTTTTGGATCTACCCGCCGGTTCGATTTCAAGCACAAAACCGAAGTCAACAACAAATTTTCTATCCATCTTGAGTCGGGCTCGCTACTGCTGATGCAAGGCGATATGCAACACCATTGGCTGCACCAAATTCCCGCCCAAAAACGCATCGTCGAACCCCGAATCAATCTAACATTCAGAAACATCCCTCACAAACAATGATGCGATACCTGCTATTGACCCTCGGATTCCTCGTTGTTGCATTACAGGCTCAAAAAGGATGCACAGATCCCCAAGCCACCAACTTCGACCCTGCCGCTACCCTCAACGATGGTTCCTGTGTATATCCCAGCACCCTCATCGCACCAAAAGTACTCATTCAAAAACTGTCGGACACCCTCAATGAAACCTCCGGTTTGGCGAAATTGGGTGGACAATGGTACAGCCACAACGACGGTGGTAACCCCGCCCACATATACCGCATCGCCAACAATGGCAGCATTACCCAAACGGTCTACATCGGCAATTTTCCCAACACCGATTGGGAGGATCTCACATTTTCCGATTCTTTCGGCTTCATTGGAGATTTCGGCAACAACAGCGGCAATCGCACCGATTTAAAGATCCTAAAATTCAATCCTTTTCAGTGGTCTCAAACCCAGGCAATAGATACCTTGAGTGCGGAGGTCATTGCCTTCAATTACGCCGACCAAACCCAGTTTACTGCCAGATCCAAATCCACGCCCTTCGATTGCGAAGCCATGATTTATTGGCACGATAGCCTCCATATTTTCACCAAAAATTGGTCAAATGGCTATACCAAGCGATATGTAATTCCATCAATACCCGGAAATTACACGGTATCGCCCAGGGATTCCTTGTATTTGGGATTTTTGGTTACCGGCGCAGCGGTTCACAATAACCGAATTGCCTTGGTGGGATACAACAAATCGGGCAAAGGGTTTTTACAGCTCTTGTGGGACTTCCCAAACCAACAACCATGGAATGGCAACAAAAGAACCATCTCTCTGGGCAGTTTCATCGCCACAGGGCAAATTGAATCCGTGGCTTTCGCGGATAGTCTCACACTCAGAGCCACCAACGAAAAGTATGTCGTACCCAACCGTATGATGGAAATCGCCCTGTTTTCCGTGTGGGGAAAAACGGCGTACAACAAATCACCGAAGCCATAAAAAATGCCCCCGGATGGCTAGAAGATGCCATCAACACGGCCGCTTTGCTCTGATTATTGGACCGATTTAAATCGAAGACAACAGCGATTTGCGCAAAAACAAACCAGAGTTTAGTGGAATTTTCAAACTGAAGCGAATCCCTCGTTGCAACTGTTGCTTGTAAGTGGGCAAAACGTATTGTTTGATCCCGCCCGGTCCGCCAACTTCTTCGATTCCACCCAAGGTCTTTTGCAAATCATTGTTCATGAACAAAGGCAAACTCACTTGCAAAAATCCTGTGCGAATCATCAAGCCGGCATCAAAAAACTGGGTCGGCAAAGGCAATGCTTCGGGCACCGTGAAATGAACTTCATTGGGCATACTCGCATAATCTGCGAATACCCGAATGAATCCCGGCACTTTTGGCAAACTCATCGAAAAGTTAATGGCTGCTAAACTGGTACTACTGCCCATAAATGTTGCCGTACCCATACCACCCATATTATCCATTCGCTGCTGTCCGTTGGTAGCAAAATCATATTGGCCCATCCAAGAATTATTTCCAAACGTAGGTGCCGAATTCCGACCCCTGAAATACTCATCGTAAAAAACATCCTGCTGACCTGAAACCCCGCTCAACATCAAATACATATTTTCAGTTTGAGCTCCTAAACCTCCATTTCTGGTACTGCTTAACATACCAACTTTACCCCAGTATCCACGAAGCTCGATGTTTCTAGCCTTCTTTTTTTCAGCGATGTAATTCCAGGTGTACTTGGCCTCTAATTGAACCCTGCCAGTAACGGAATTAATAAAATCAGAAACCTGAGACACACTCTCAAAGCTGGATTTATATTCCAACACCGATACTGGACCACGCTTGGTTCCAAAGTAATTCAAGCGCCATCCGTAGATACCAACATTACTCCGTTCCGTTCCATAAAAGGGTGCCCAATCTCGCCCCTGCCAATTGATCAATCCTGTTGCCTCCAAAAAATGCGTAAACCCTTTGCGGCGTTTGGCACTACCTAATTCAATTATCGCATACGGTTTGATTACCGTAAATCCAGGATGCATCATCGAATTATCGCCCAGTGAGTCCAACCAAGAAGTATTGCCCTGAAATGTCATCGCACTCACCCCAATCCGCAAACTCTTGTATCGATTGCCACCCAAGGGATTGTAGCTGATATCGCCCAAGCCCGACAGGTTCTTTCTTCCAAAAGAATACATGGGCACCAACGAATACCGAAACTTTGGGGCGGGCAAACTCGTGTTGTGCAATACCAAGCCCAACATCATGCGATCGTATTGATTCCAACCCACCGCCGGCAACCAATAATGGTTCCGCTCGTTCGGCAAATCATTCCCGGTGCCAAATTTCCACTTGAATTCTCGACCACCCTTGGTCCACATGTTGTTGTTGCGATTCACCTCCGGGATGTTTCTATCCGCATCAATCATCACCGTATCAGCCCAATTCGATAGACGAATCAAGCCATTCGCTTTTTTCAGTTCATCGGGCGACACCCATACCGATTCATATACCTTCCCATTTCGCATGGATTGAACGCCAACCGGACCGTCCACAGACCCCACATTTTTCACCGTCACTTCAAGTCCAGCACCCGTCTTTTTCACCTTGGAAATTTTGTAATCCGCCACTTTTCGTGTTTCAATCAAATCATCGAACAACCAGCCCAAATCCTGCTTGCTAACCGCCTCCATCACCGCGCGGAAATCCTCCGGCTGAGGATGCCTAAACTTCCAGCGATCAAAATAGGTTTGCATACACACATCAAACAGCGAATCACCCAAATAGGCCTTCAAATAATGAAAGATCAACCCCGTTTTCTGATACATCACCCCGCCATAATTCGTGGATGAAAAATCAGCGGAGTGGTTATGCAAAGGCTGATCCACCCCAAACGAAGACATACAACGATACAGCACATCGCCCACGTCCTTGTGCGACAATCCTACAAAACCCAATTTCCGGGCTGCGCCCCCCGCCATGTCGCTCAAACGCGTGTTTTCAGGATACTTCTCCGCTACAAAACGCATCTCATTCAACGTATTCAACCCCTCATCCATCCAACCAAAATCGCGTTCATTGCTTCCCAAAATGCCGTAAAACCAGTTATGCCCCACCTCGTGCACAATGACCACTTCCAATTCTTCTTTGGTGCTGGCGTTGCCAATCACCGTTACATTGGGATACTCCATGCCGCCGCCTGCGCTGATGGTCCCATCCACTGCGGTCACCTGATTGTATGGATAATCGCCATTCCACCGCGAATATTTCAAAATCCCATCGTGCAGATATTCCATGGCATGGGGTTTCCATAAGTCTGCAGAATTCTCCGTATACATTGCCCATGTAGTCACCGTTTTGCCACTGCGTGGCAAAACTACCTCCCCCTTCAACACCCGAAACGATTTATCGGCAAACCAAGCAAAATCATGCACCCGCGATTGGGTATACCGAATGGTTTTCATTGCCCGACTCGATTCGATGTTTTGATAATGCTTCTCGATGTTGCTCCAGTCTATGTCGGACCGCTTCATGGGAATGTCCGATGCGCGATACATACCAGGCGGTATGAGTTCTTTGTGGTCGTTTCCCTGAAATGGATACATCCCCGCTTTATCCTCCGCATTCGGCTGCAATGATGCCGGTGCATTGTATTCGGCCAACAAATTCAGCCGCTTAATCTCTCTCTCCGTCTGCAAATTGCCCGTGGCACCCACCGTGTAATTTTCTGGCAATGTGATGCTCACATCAAAGCGACCATATTCCGAATAAAACTCTCCCTGATTCAGATACGGCATCGGATGCCACCCCTTTTCATCGAAAACCGCTGGCTTGGGATACCATTGGGTGATTTGATATGTCTGCCCAATATGCCCCATGCGCGACACTTCTCCGGAAGGCAATTTCACCCGAAACGGCGTTGTAATAACTACCTTCTCACCCGGTGCCAACGGCTTCAACAACGTGAGTTTGGCAATATCGATGTGCGTCTGGTCATAGGTCAATTTCAACGGTTGTCCACCCACCCTAAAATCCAAAGAGTCAATATAGCCCTGGTATTCCGGATCATTCCTAAACAAATAATCCTTGCCACCCATCATCAACTGCTTGGCCAAAGCGGTATGCTTGTTTTTGTAGGCGTTGGGCCACAAATGAACATAAATAACATCCAAGGTCTGAGGGGAGTGATTGACATACTCAAACTCTTCCATGCCCCGCAACAGGTGCAATTGGTCATCCAATGTAACACGAAGGGTATAATTCACCTCTTGTTGCCAGGTGCCTTGGATCTGGGCGATGGCCAAGTTCGATAAACAGGCCATACCCAACGCGATAATCATGCGCTTCATAAGTATGGCAATTTAATCAATTTATGGCAGAATCATTTCGATGCCTCGCAAGGTCGACTTCACACGGGCATAGCCCGTTTCCATCTCATCCAAGCCCAGATATTGATCGTTGGCATATGAGATCAACGATTTACAACTGCGATCGATGTTGGCTTTATAACCGATGGGTAAATTCAGAACCACTTCCACCGAAGGATTCCGCCAAGGGGCGTTTTTTCCCAGCAGCAACACATCCGGTAAAATCAACGTAGTAGAATCCCATCGCACATCGTAACGCAATCCCGCCGCATTTGATACCGCAGATTTGCGACTGCCCCTGCTGCGCTTGTATACCGTAATAAATGGCTTAGCCTCCAAAGTATTGGCGATGGTAAGCGATACATCGTCGCTGGCGCGATTGATCATCAAATCGTAAAAATCCCTGTCGTCTCGGGAACGCTTTTGCCCATTGATGGTAATTTCCACATCCAAATCTTCCAAAGAAGCTTCCACCTCTTCTTTGCTCGGACCTGATACATCCCCCTCCCATTTCATGGGAACGGATTCCGTTCTAACCGTGATGGTTTTTGCACTGTCTATTTGCTCACAAGTTTTGGTAAAATTCACCGAGGCCGACGTAGAAAAATCCCTGCCAACCTCAACCGATTTGATGGTTAAAAACACCAAAGCCACCCAAAAAGCCACATTCAACGGCCAGCGGAGAAAAGGACTCATGCGTTTGCCATTCACCAAAACGCGAATCAACCCGTAAATCATCTGAATCAAAGGCACCAAAACCACAATGCAAATCGCCAAGATGGTGCCGAACAAATAGGTATAACCCAACAAGAAATAATCATAGAAAGCGTCGAAAACGAAGGCAAACATACCGGCCGACAGTACCGCGCCGATCACCCCAGGAACTATCACCGAGAACAAGGCCACCAAAGCAATGGCTGCCAACACTTTTACCGCAATTCTGCCAGTTTTGCCCAGCCCGCGCTTCGCGCGGGGCTTCACGTTCTCAACCGCCGAACGCACATTCTGATCCACCACCTTCGCCAAATTATCAAAATTTACCGGCTCCCCCCGCATCTGCAACTTCTCAGCAGGTGTGGTCGCCGCCGGAATGATGACCATCAAAAAGACATAAATCAATATCACCGTACCAAAAGAGGCAAACGCCAAAATACCACATGCCGCCCGCACAAATACAGGATCCCACCCAAAATACGCCGCAATCCCACTGCAAACCCCGTACACCACCACGTCGTCCTCATTGCGATACAAACGCTTCCCTCCGTCGACCGAATACCCCGCAGACGACGATGCCGAACTAGACGACATCGAAGCCCCATCGCGGTCCGCACTGTCCATGGCATCGCCCAATTCCTCGGCCGACCCAATCTGTGCAATCACATCCTCAACGTGATTGATAAATATGGCCTCAGTGCCTGAATTCAACATGTGACTGAATAACTCAGCAATGCGATTTTCAATGTCGTCATACACCTCTTTTTCGGTGATGCGGAGGCGGAGCGACTCCAAATATTGCTTCAATTGATCGTAAGCCACTTCGTCGATCTGAAAAACAAATCCATTGATGTTGGCGGAAATTATGCGGTTCATACAGTATAAAGGTTTCTTTGTGATGCGTTTATTTGGATGCGTTTAATTGGATGCGCCAGCCTCAGCCGTTGATGAACGTGAAACATGCGAAACCGCAAATTGTAACTCTGTCCAGGTAAGCTGCAAAGAGGACAAAAATGCTCGTCCTTCTGCCGTGAGTTCAAAATACTTCCGCGGCGGACCTGATTTGGATTCCTCCCAGCGATAACTCAACAACCCCCCGTTCTTCAATCGGGTGAGCAGTGGATACAAGGTACCCTCAACCACCAACAACTTGGCTTGCTTCAGCCGATCCAAAATGTCCGACGAGTAACACGCCCCCTGAGAAATAATCTGCAAAATGCAATACTCAAGAATGCCTTTCCTCATCTGCGATTGGGTGTTTTCCAAATCCATATTACAAAGGTAATGGATATTTTCAGTACTATGTAATACAAAGTACTATGAAAATACATTTCTTCTCGACGAACGACATCCCCGCGTGAACATTGTTGTGATCCCCTACAAAATTTCGATGTTATAGGACGACAAAAGGCCAGGCAATCCGTCCAAGGAGAACTTGGCCTTTTTGAGGGTATTGGTATTGGGATCGATGCGATAATGTCTTGTATGTTTGATCGTACTGGTAAGTCGACATAAAATCAATATCAAGCAACAGGGGTTGAGTCATCCGGATAGGCTAAGCCGCCCACATGGAATTCCCGCATGTAAATTTTCACCAACAATATAAACAAACTGATGAGGATAGGGCCAAATATCAAGCCCATGAAACCAAAAATATTCACGCCCATAATCACCCCAAAAATGGTAATCAACGGATGGGCATCACCCCATCTATTTTGAATGTACAATCGAACCAAATTGTCAACGGTACCCAGCACTACCAATCCAAACACCAAAATTACCCAAGCCTGCGTTGTATGTCCGGAAGTATACTGCAACACCGCCAAAGGAAGATAGGCAATGCTCGCACCCACCAGCGGAATGATCGCGGCAATGGCGGTGGCGCAAAACCAAAATAACAAATCATCCACCCCCAAAATGGCATAGCAAATCACCGCTAGGATGGCTTGCATAAAAGCAGTGGCGGGAATTCCGGCCGCGTTCGACACCACCAAAGCATTGAGTTCCTTGCCTATCAGAGCCACATGATTATCCTCCAAGGGCAAATACGCATAAAACCAAGCTTCCATGGGTCTGCGATTCAACAGCATAAAATAAAGTACCAAATACATCACCGCCACGGTGGCAAAGGAGTTGGCAATGACACCCACAGTAGAAGTTGCGGCGGCCGTGAGATAGGAAGATGCTCGCTTGAAGTTTTCAGCCGTCAGAATTTCAAATCCAAAACGCTGTTCTTGTTGGGTAATGAAAGCGTTGATCGATTGCAGTACCTCTTGACTGTGCGATACCACATCGGCGATGCGGGCGGTGACCTCCCCGATGATCAGTCCCGCAGGGACAACAATCAGTACGAAACTGCAAAGCAGCAGAATAAGGGTAGACTTTACTTTGCTCAGGCGATAGCGTTTTTCAAGAAAATCCTGGGGTTTCCGTAAAAAAAAATACAGGGTAAGCGCCCCAAGGAAGCCCGACAAAAAACCCAACAACTGGGAGGCGATGAATAGTCCAAAAACGACCAACAACAACAGGAAGCTATTCTGTCGGATTTTCGATTGCTGCATACACAAAGAAACAAAAAAAACGGGGGCCGCGCTGCGCGGCCCCCGTTCAAACTATAAAAAAACAAACTTAGGCCTGCGCTGGCGCAAACTGCACGCTGAACAACAACTTAACGTCGTTGCCAACCACTACACCACCCGCCTCAGTCACTGCACTCCAAGTCAACCCAAACTCCTCCTTGAACTGAGCCTCGCTGTGCGTAAGATCCAAGTTCCATTGGGCCAAAGATTGTGTTGTTATTTTTATTTGTTGTAACAAATATCGAGGTGATATTTGACATAGGTAACAACAATCCGACGAAAATTGTTTCTATTCCCACTAACGGTGGATCATATTTTGTAAATTACCCGCATGTTCCGTGCGCTCACCCTCCTCCTCACTGCCGCCATCGGCTTCTCAAACCCTGCCATCGCCCAGTACGGCGGCCAAGATACCACCCAAACATCAACGCCAACGCCCTCAGCGAAAAATGAGCAGAGGCGTATCGCGCCCAAAATCGAAGGGCATACCGCCTTACAAATTCACCCCATCCAAAAAGAAGCCATGACGTTCCTATGGACCAACAACTCTAACATTCTGGTGAATACCATTGGAAGCGGACTCCAAAAGGAACTTGAAACCAACTTTGGCAATGTGGGCAACTCAATTGTCACCAAAAAACCTACTTCCATTGGGTACCAATACCACTTTCGCGACCGATGGACAATGGGCGTGCAGTACACCTGGGCCGAAGTCACCTCCGATACCCTCGCCTACCCCGATTTCGAAATACCCGGAAACTATGCCTATTTCCAATACGTGGTAAAACTGAATTCCTTCCTCGCAAGTATCGACTATGCTTGGAAAATCAAAAACACCCCAAAAATGAGCTACGCCCTGTATTCGGGAATCGCCCTGGGCAATAGCCGAATCGACTACAACACCGTGAGAATGAATTACGATTCATCCAGTTCTTACATCCCGGCGTTCAATGGCGGCGTGGACATGAATGGATTTCAAGTCACAATCATCGGCATCAAACAACATTTCAGGGGACTCCGCAATTTTGGCTACCACGCAGAACTCGGTGCGGGTATCAACTCCATTGGCCTATCGTACGGCCTCACCTACACGCTGTAAGCGCCAACGTGAGCGCCCGCTACCAGCGCAACCTGTTACTAGAACAACCCGTTATTATCGTTTCCCTCTATTACCGCAACCACTTCCACAGGTCTTTCCATGTGGGCTTTTTGCCGTAACTCAAAATTCCGATGCGATAAATTCGGCTGCTGAGCCAAACCATCACCACAAACATCAGCACCAGCAAACCAAAACTTAAGGCCAATTCGCTCAGTGGCACACCAAAAGGTGCGCGTACGACCATCACTATTGGACTGGTTAATGGGATCATGGAAAACAGTTTTGCCATTGCCCCATGCGGCGCTTTCAGCGCCACCGTTTGCGCAATCACAAACCCAAACACCAACGGCAAAGTCACGGGCATCATGAATTGTTGCACATCCGACTCCTGATTCACCGCCGACCCAATGGCCGCAAAAATGCTCGAATACAACAAATAGCCGCCCACAAAAAACAACAAAAACACAGCGATGATTTCTACATAGGGCAGATTACTGAGCGGCTCTGTAAACTCCGCCGCCAAATCCCGCGCCCCCTGAGAACCCGATGCCGCAACCTGAACACCGTCGCCCCCCATCGCACCCACCGTGGCCATCCCCGTTCTCGCCTCAATCCCCTTCTGAACTGCCTCTTGGGTCGACATACCACCGCCCGAGTTTAAAAACATCGCGCTGATCCCCATCACCAAACCCACCGCCAACACAATCCAAGCCAAAAATTGGGTAAGTCCCACCGCCGCAACCCCAAAAATCTTGCCCATCATCAAATGAAAGGGCTTAACCGAACTCACAATCACCTCCACAATCCGATTGGTCTTCTCCTCCATCGCAGAACGCATCACCATCGAACCATAAACAAATATAAAAATGTAAATCATGAACGCCAACGCAAAACCAATTCCGCTCTTCAGCGTGCTCGAACTCTCCTGCACATCGCCGCTGTTGCTCACCTCCTTGGTCAAAATATCACAACTCGCCTGAGCGCTGTCGATTTGCGACTCACGCAAACCCATTTTCGCAAACTGATGCTTGTTCGCCTTGCCCTTGATCCACTCCTTCAACCCCTCCATCTCCACCAACGACGGTGTTTCAGAGGTATAATAAGTGGCTGAGTCAATGGCCCGCGTGTCGAGATCCTCCACCTTCAACCACCCAAAAACCGCCCCACTTTTCACATCCGCGATGGCCGAATCCTCACTACTAGGCGCAGGCAAAAACACGTAGTTCGCCAGCGGATTGTTGCTCAGCATCAACGACGGATTGTAATCGGTTAAATACACCGTTTTGGTGCGATTGTCCTCCCCCGTTTCCGTGGCGATATAAATCGTAGCCGCGTAAAAACCCACCATCAGCAAAGGCGCCAAAAAGGTCATGATGATGAAGGTTTTGTTCTTCACCCGGGTCAAGTATTCGCGCTTGAAAACGACAAAAATGTTTCTCATGGTTGCTCTCTTTTCCTATTGATTATTCTTTTCGATGGACGATTTACAGGGCGATCGCCGCGCCACCTTTCGACACTGTTTCTACAAAAATCTCGTGAATGCTGGGGATGTGCTCTGAATAATGCACCAACCCGCCCTTCGCCACCGCTGCCGATAGCAAATCCGCGGTACTAAATCCTTCGTTGGTTTGGAAGCGATAAATCACTTTGCCATCGCTGTGATGCGCCACAGAATGAGGCACTACACCATTGACAGACCAATCCACTTCGCTGTGGAAACCCACTTCAAACAAACCCGTAAAATGGTTTCGGCGAATATCACTCACACTGCCATCGAGCACCTTTTCCCCTTGGTGTATGATCGCCAAATGATCGCACAAACTCTCTACATTATCCATCCGATGCGTCGAAAATATCACACTGGTACCACCCGCTTTCAATTCCAAAATCAAATCTTTGATTAAGTCGGCATTCACCGGATCAAATCCACTGAAGGGCTCATCCAAAATCAACAACTTGGGGCTGTGCAACACGCAAGAAACAAATTGAACCTTTTGGGCCATTCCCTTGCTGATCTCCTCCACTTTTTTTCTGGCCCAGTCCATCATCTCCAACCGCTTGAGCCAGTGTTTCACCGCCGCTTGGGCATCTCGGGTCGATAGTCCACGCAACTCGGCGAAAAACAGCAATTGTTCGGCCACCGTCATCTTTTTGTACAATCCCCGCTCTTCGGGCATGTAGCCCATTTGATGGGCATGGGTCTCCTTGAGCGATTCCCCACAAAACAAGATGCTTCCCGAATCGGGCTGGGTGATGGTCGATAGCATTCGAATCAGGGTGGTTTTCCCAGCACCGTTCGGACCCAATAGCCCGTAAATACTACCTTCTGCTACTTTGAGTGAAATGTTTTTGGATACGCGCTGTTCGCCAAAGGTCTTACAGACATCGATGGCCTCAATAACCGAACTCATTGAAACAAAATTAGGGATACTTGGGATACAATTTGGCGGGAAGAAGGTCATTCGCTAGAAATCACGAACTAATCGATAAGTGATGAATTTTGGTTACCCTTCAGCCGAAAGTGCTACACCTTCAGCACCAAGGCACAAAGCGGAATCAATAAGCCTAAAGCCGAACAAAGGTTCCCAAAGGCAATGCATTGCCTCCTTGGTCTGGCAGATACAGCTCTCCGCTGTTCATTTGTCCCACATTGTGGGTAGACACATGCTTTTTCACCAGGTTTTCAGCCACCATGGCGCTAAAGCCCATGCTGTAGAGGTTCAAAAGCATAAATCCTTGGGGATCGAGCAACTGTCCGCACAGCTGCATCAATTCATTGAGTTGCTTTTCAAGCAACCATTTTTCACCATCGGGGCCCCGGCCGTAGGCCGGGGGATCCAGCAAGATCCCATGATAGGTCCTTCCCCTGCGCACCTCGCGCTGCACAAACTTAAACGCATCCTCCACCACCCACCGAATGCCATCCAATCCGCTCTCCTCCATATTCTCCCGACTCCAAGACACCACCTGCTTAACACTATCCACATGGGTCACCTCCGCCCCCGCAGCACAAGCCGCTAGCGACGCACCCCCCGTATAGGCAAACAAATTCAATACCCTAGGACGCTCACCCACCTTCAATGCCTTTACCTTGTCGTAAATCCAGTCCCAATTCGCCGCCTGCTCCGGAAACAAACCCACGTGCTTGAACGACGTTAATCCAAGCCGAAACTTCAATGCCAATCCGCCCTGCTGGTATTGAATCCACCAGCGATCAGCCATGCCCGGCTTCAAATACCACTGCCCCTTCTCCGCGTCCGCACCCGCCGCCTTCACAAAACTCGCATGTGCCAACTTTTGCCACTCCATCTCCCCCAACCGCTTATCCCAAATGGCCTGTGGCTCTGGCCTACGCAATATCCACTTCCCAAATCGCTCCAACTTCTCAAATCCGCCCACATCAATCAGTTCGTAGTCTTTCCAGGCGGTTGAACAAATTCGCTGCGTCATAACAAATTCAATTGTGGAGACCCATCTCCGCCCAAAATCACTGTGCCATCGCCGCCCTCAGTGCCCTCTCCGACCTCTCCATCGTCGTTGCCCTCATCCAAATCATCGTCCATCTCCTCGGCGTACTCAGAAGCGATCGTCTTGCGTTCCACCACCGGCGGCTCACCCACTTTTTCACTCTTCAACACCACCTTCTTCACTTTAACCTGGCTCAACCGATTGCCCAACACCTTCCAACCTTTCACATCCATGAAATCATCAAGAACAATCATCTCCACCATCTTTTCACCGCTCTTTTTCTCCGTGGTTATCTCTACCCGCGCCATCAAACTGGTCGAAGCTACCGTCAATTCAGACCCCTTCTCCTCCCCAATGAATGGGAACTTCTTGCCCATCGTCAATGTCTCAATCAAGAAACGCTTCACGTAATGCAACTTCGACTTGCCCTCCAAGTAAATCACCTGGATGACCTGTTCTGCAAAATACTTCTGTATAAAATACACCGTATCCGGTTCGAAGCGGTTGATCAATTCGTAGTTCGACAACTCATAATGACCATCCTTGTAAATCACCAACACCTTGTCATCGCCCTCAAATTCTCCCAAAAACTGTCCTTTGGCATCGCCATTCAACCTGCCGGTCATATCGTCCCACCAAATCTTCACACCACCCAACGTTGATCCGCCCTTCTCCTTCAATTCCACCCGCTTGATGGGATATTTGGTAATCTGATTGCCCCGGGCACTCTTGCCTTTGATCGCCAATTTAGAAAAATCGTATTCGATGCTCTTGATGCGGGCATTGGCCATAGCGCTCAAATGCAACGTCACTTTCTCCGCCTCACCATTGGGGTTGGCCGAAAAATACAAAATGTTCGACTTTGGATGATCGCTCGAGAACACATACTCCTTGGCCCGAATCAGCCCGGTTGCGTTAAATCGCTTGGCCATCAGTTTCTTGGCCTCCCCATCCCAATAAACCACATTGTAGGTGGTTCGCTCATCGTTCTTGCGCCAAACATCCACGTGGATCAAATCCTTGCCGTAAAACTGCTTGTCGGTCACTTTCGCGATGCTATATTTCCCGTCTTCCCGGAAAGCAATGATGTCGTCGATGTCCGAACAATCACAAATGAATTGCTCTTTCTTCAAGCTGGTACCCACAAACCCCTCTTTCAAGTTGGCATACAACTTCACGTTTGCCACCGCCACCACATTGGCTTCAATGGTATCAAATGCCCGAATCTCCGTTTTGCGCTCTTTGCCCGCACCAAACTTCTTGATCAATCGCTTGTAATAGTCAACGGCATAGTCAACCAGATTTTCCAGGTGATTCTTCACCTCGGCGATATCGTCTTCCAATCCCTTGATGTATTCATCGGCCTTGAAACTATCAAACTTCGAAATCCGCTTGATTTTGATTTCTGTTAACCGCACGATGTCTTCCTGCACGATTTCTCGGCGGAACAACCCCTTGTATGGCTTCAATCCTTTGTCGATGGCCGTCAATACCGCATCCCACGTTTCGCACTCTTCAATGTCGCGGTAGATTCTCTTTTCAATGAAAATTTTCTCAAGCGATGAAAAATGCCATTTGTTTTCCAGTTCGCCCAACTCAATTTCCAACTCTTGTCGTAGCAAGTCCAGGGTATTCTGGGTGCAAGCCCGCAAGATATCATTGACCCCCATAAACTTGGGCCTATCCTCGTGGATGACACACGCCAAGGGCGATATACTCACTTCGCAATCGGTGAATGCATACAAGGCATTGATGGCCAAATCCGGACTGATGCCCGGCGCCAATTGCACTTCAATTTCTACATCCTTCGCCGTATTGTCGATGACTTTTTTTACTTTGATTTTTCCGTTGTCGCTCGCTTTGATGATGCTTTCAATCAACGACCCCGTGGTGGTTCCGAAGGGAATTTCTTTGATCAGCAAGGTGGACTTGTCTTTCTCCTCGATTTTCGAGCGAACCCGAATCCTCGATCCTTTGCGGCCCTCGTTGTACATCGAAAAATCGGCGTATCCACCCGTGAGAAAATCGGGCAATAAAT
>VGFS01000040.1 GCA_016868785.1 Bacteroidota bacterium | reverse complement strand
GTTCCGGGTATTGCAAAGTGGTTGGGGTTTGGGATGTCAATGCCTTCCATGCGCCACAAAATGCCTTGGGGGGAGTTTCCACGGACCACGATATCGTTTCGAGAGTCATCGGCACCTTGCACACCGGCAAAGTTTGAGGCCATACGTGCTGGGTCGCCCCTACTTCCAGCGAATCGGTCGGTTTCGTCCACAGTAAACAACCGCGCAGAAATCAGGGCCGCATCGTTGTTGGGTTTGTCGCCCTTGCCTTTGCCTTTGATAACCACTTCGCCCACACGCTCGATGACTTGTTCCAATTCGTAGCCCAATATCACTTCTTTTCCAGAAGTAACCACGATGTTGTTGGTGCTGAAAACTTGGTAATCTTTTGCTTCAACCGCCAGCGCATATCTTCCAACAGGCACATCGGTGAAAACGAATTCACCTTTGTTGTTGGTGGTAGCTTCGAAGGTTGAAGGGGGATTGGTGATTGGACCTTCAAAATAGACCTTGGCATTGGTTATTACGGTCTGCGATTCTTTGTCGCGCAGCGTACCTCGCACCGTTTGGTTTTGTGCCAAGGCGAATACGCTGATACAAAAGGACAGAAAAAGGGTAATATGTTTTTTCATGTCCCGAAAGTAAAGTCAATCGTGATGGCGTCATTACGGAAAATCGCAAATAGACTTCGTGAAGTTTACGGAAAATCGCAAAAAGCCGGTTTATGCTTCTTGGTTTACGACTTGTTTGAGGTCGTTTTCGAGTTGATACGCGGTGAGCGCGAGGGAGGGGTCGGCCTGAAGATTTAGCCAGTGTTTGTGTTTGAACCACCATTTCATTCGAAGCGAGGGGAATCCTTGTTTGAAGTAGTTGGTGATCAGAGGGTTGGCGCGAAGGGTAACTTGCTTCTGGTTCATGTTTTCCCAGAGGTAGTTGATTTCGTTTTCGATGCGATCCAACAATTGAACGCTGGCGTCCATTTTGCCGGTACCGTTACAACTGATGCAGACTTCTTGGGTGGCAATTTCTGTGGCGGGACGAACTCGTTCACGGGTAATTTGCACCAAGCCAAATTTGCTCATGGGCAAGATGGTGTGACGGGCGCGATCGGCTTTCATGGCGGCCTTCAAAGCGGTGAACAGTTCATTCTTCTTTTTGGGGTCGCGCATGTCGATGAAATCGATCACAATGATTCCACCCATGTCGCGCAAGCGCACTTGTCTGGCGATTTCGTCCACGGCCTCCAAGTTTACTTTCAATACATTTTCTTCGCGATTTGTAGGGTCGAAAGACGTGTTTCCTGAGTTTACGTCGATCACATGCAAGGCTTCGGTATGGTCAATGACCAAGTAGGCACCACCGCTAAAAGGGACATTCCTGCCAAAGCTAGATTGAATTTGACGGTTGACGTTGTATTGATCGAAAGGGGTGTTTTTTCCTGCGTGAAGTTTTAGGATTTTGTCGGCGTCGGTATTGTAACGACCCAGGGTTTCTCTCACGGCAGTATGAATGTCGTTGTCGTTGGTGACAATCTGCGTAAAAGAATCGTTGAGGATATCGCGCAGTAACGTTTGTAAGCGGTTGCCTTCGCCCAGTACTTTGGTGGCAGAGGGTGCATTTTTTAGACCGCGAATCAAATCATTCCATTTTTTTACCAACTCACGCATGTCTTTATCCAACTCTTCGATGGCAACACCTTCACTCACGGTGCGTACGATAACGCCGAAGTTGTGTGGACGGATGCTGTTGGCGAGGTCTTTTAGACGTGTTTTTTCTTTGGGATTGCCGATTTTTCGGCTAATGGAAATGTGATTGGTAAAGGGTACTAGGATAAAATATCGGCCCGGTATTGAAATGTCGCAGGTGACTTTGGGGCCTTTGTTGGCGATGGGTTCTTTGATTACTTGAACCAAGAGGGGCTCACCACCTTTGAGGACTTGTCCAATTTTGCCCGTCTTTACGATGGGTTCTTCGATATCAAATTGGTCTAAGTCGCCAGCGCGCGGATGTCCGGCAATGGCAGATTTCACCACCTTGCGCAGGGATTTGAGATTTGGGCCGAGATCGAAATAGGTCAAAAAACCATCTTTTTCACCGCCTACATGGATGAAGGCAGCGTTGAGCGATGGGGATATTTTTTTGACTTTTCCTAGGTAGAAGTCTCCGACTTGAAATCCGTCTGAGGCGGTTTCTCGGTGAAATTCTATGAGTTTGCGGTTCGATAGCAGTGCAATTTCAACCCCCGACGAACCTTTTTGTATGATTAATTCGTTGGACAAAATGCCTATTTATTGTGGAAGAACCAACTTATTTCTTCTTGTGACGATTCTTGCGTAAACGCTTTTTGCGCTTGTGCGTGGCAATCTTATGACGTTTTCTTTTTTTACCGCTTGGCATATTCCTTTGTTTAAATTATTGAACTGATTTCTGTGTTTTTACTGCCAAATTGAGGTAAACCTTTGCATTGGCAGAATCTCCCATGAATCCATAGACTTCGCTCATTTCGAACAACCATCGAGGATTTTGGGGTTGCAAAGATATTAATTTTTCGCATTTTTTCAGCGCTTTGGGCCACTGTTGCGACTTTTTTAACAGATTTAGGTGAATGTCGTGCGTTTCGATGTTGGTACTATCCGAGGCCAAGGCTGTTTTTAAGGTGCCCAAAAACTGCATCGGTGCGTTCAAATATTCACTCTGGTAAACGATCAACGCGTTCAGGAGTCCTACATTTTTAGGGTTCTTTTCCAATCCTGCATCGATGTATTTTTTGCCCAATTGATACAAATAGGCTGCAGCGATGGGTGTTTCAACCGACATTGCGGCGGAGAAGATTAGGTTTCGGGCTGTTTCTGTTTTGCTTTGTTCGTTTCCTGTGTCGCCAAATTGTTCGGCGAGATCGGTTTGTAGTAGTGCAACCAGGGGGGCATTTTGGGTTTCCGCGGCCCAACGCAATGCCAGCTCCAATGAATCTTTGGGGTAGGTGCCGGCTTTGGCTGTGAGAATTCGGGTAACCAATGGACTTGGTTTGGATTTTTCAAATACGGCATTGAGGAATTCGATGCGCGAAATTTCTTGTTGGGGGAGACCGTCGTCCTGCATTCCCTGCATAGGAGCGGTATTTTCTGCTGAGTTTGTTGGCACAAACTCAGCAGACTTCCAACCATTGATGACCAAAACAACGCCCAGCAACCCGATGATTGCGGCAATTATCCAAACGCGAAGGTTAGTATTTCCCACGCGACAAAGGTAGTTAAAGTTAATTAGAGCTTATCGGCCATGGTTTTGCTGTCTTTTACCAAGGTAGAAAATTCTTTGGCTGGTTTGAAACGAGCAACGTAGTGAGCAGGAACAACCAAGCTGGTGTTGCGCTTGATGTTACGAGCTACCTTCGTTTTGCGTTTTTTCAATTCGAATGTTCCGAATCCACGGAGGTAGATGTTGCTGCCGTTAACCATTGAATTCTTAACAACTAGGAAGAAGTTGTCGATAGTGTCGGCAATCGCGGTCTTCTCCAAACCTGTGCGCACTGCAATTTCGTTTACGATTTCTGACTTTGTCATAATAAATTGAGGTGCAAAAAAAACACAAAAGCCGTTCTTTTGCCAATGAATATGCAAATAGTTATCCAAACTTTGTCAAGATGGTACAATCTTGAGTCAAGAGATCTTCCTTGGCGTAGAACTCGCGACCTATACTGTATTTGGGTGTCGGAGATTATCCTCCAACAAACTCGTGTTGTTCAAGGCTTGGCTTACTACGAGCGATTCATTGCGCAATTGCCAGATATACAATCACTTGCGTCTGCTCAGGAGGGTGAGGTGCTCAAGCTTTGGCAAGGCCTTGGCTATTACTCTCGGGCGCGCAATTTGCATAAAGCGGCGAAGATGGTTGTTGATGAACTTGGTGGGGTTTTTCCTTCTACCTTCCAAGACATTCAACGGCTGCCAGGGGTGGGGTTGTACACAGCGGCTGCCATTGCTTCCTTCGCTTTTGGAGAAAAAGTGCCTGCCATCGATGGAAATGTTAAACGCGTAGGGGCTCGTTTTTTTGGTCTCACCGACGAAATTCAATCGCAGCGCTTTTTGAAAAAATTGTTTCCACTTTTGCAAGATGCCATGGCTTTTGCCGATGCCAATGAGTTCAATCAAGCGATGATAGAGTTGGGTGCCACTTTGTGTTCTCCAACACAACCTAAGTGCGAAATTTGTCCGCTAGAATCAACTTGTATCGCCCGTTTGCAACATTTACAAAAACAACTTCCAGTGGTGCAAAAAAAGCAAAAGCCCGTGAACAAGTACTTCTATTTTGTGGATTTCAGGTGTGGCGATCACCATGCCATCGTGCGCAGGTCGGATACCGGTATATGGTCGCATTTGCACGAGTTTCCGCTGTATGAGGGGGATGGTGAGCACTTGGAACTATCAGACATCATGAAGGAATGGGGCCTTGTGGAAAAAATAGTTATAGAGGGCGTAAAAACCATCAAACATCAGCTCACCCATCAAACCATCCATGCCAAATGTTGGTATTTGTGCCTTCCAGACAATAAGTTTGTACAGAAAGACGGTTGGATGTGGTTAGACAGAGAAGCAATTCTGTTATTGCCCTTGCACCGATTGATGGAAAAAATGATTAAATTTACCTAAGCAAATGAGATTTTTAAGATTTAATAAAGCGTAATATTATGATTAACAAGGTGATTTTATTGGGAAGATTGGGGAAAGACCCCGTAGTGCGTAGGCTCGATAACGGTCGGGTAGTGGCGAATGTGACGTTGGCAACAAACGATTATTACACAAAGGACGGACAGCGAATGGAGAGCACGGAATGGCACAACTTAGAGATGTGGGATAAGCAAGCGGAGACTGCAGAGAAATACTTGAAAAAAGGCAGCTTGTTGTATGTTGAAGGAAAGATTCGCACCGATAGGTATACGGATGCGGAGGGGCAGGAACGCCAGACGCGCAAAATTCGCGTCAATAATTTTCAGATGATGGGGTCTATGTTGGCTCCTCGTTCCGAAGATGGGCAGCGCAGTGATTCGCATGGTGATTCAAGTTCTACCGATGCCGGTCATGCCATGGATATGGATCACGAAGACGAAGGGTTGCCATTTTAATTGATTGACATGAGCGTAGACGATCCTGGTCCCACGGGACTCATATTCCAAGCCATCATCCAGCCCATTTCAGCTGCTGATGTGCCTGAAATCGTGATTTATTCATTGATTTTGTTTTTGTGTTTGGTGGTTTCGGCCATCTGCTCAAGTTCGGAGAATGCGTTTTTCTCTCATCGAGATTCGGATACCGAGGCATTGCGTGAGGAGAAGACCAAAACGGCGAAGTACATTTTGGAAGTGTTGGAGCGACCCAAGCAGTTGTTGGCAACCATGTTGCTGCTCAACAGTTTGGTGAATGTGGCATTTGTCTTGATTACCATCCTACTTACCGAAAAGTTGTTCAATTTGGAAGCTTTGCCTTGGTTGAAGTTTTTTGTGGAGGCGATCGTTGTTACAGTTGTCATTCTGGTTTTTGGTGAAGTAGTGCCTAAGGTATTTGCTACACAGAATTACAAAGCTGCAGCCCGCTTTTTGGTTTATCCCATGCGTGCATTTGTGTGGGCGTTTTCCCCTTTTACCTTTCTGCTAGTGAAATTTGGCAGTTTGTTGGAGCGTGGAATGAAGCCTCAAGCCCATGAGTTAACCCCGGAAGAACTCTCTTTGGCCATTGATATGGCTACTGATCAGGAAGATGCCCAGCAGGAAAAAGAGATTTTGAAAGGCATTGTGAATATGGGCAGCATTCAGGTAAAACAAATCATGCTTTCCCGTGTAGACATGACCGCCGTGGATCGATCTGTCGATTATCACAAATTGCTGTCGGTGGTGAGGGAAAGTGGATTCTCTCGCATTCCAGTGTATGATAAAAATATCGATTCAATTGTGGGAGTCCTGAGTATCAAAAGGTTGATACCTCATTTAGACGCTGATTCCAACTTTGATTGGCTGCAGTTCGTGAAATCGCCCTATTTTATCCCTGAGAATAAGGCCATCGATGATACGCTGGGTGAGATGCGAACCAATCACACTCATTTGGCCATTGTGGTGGATGAATTTGGCGGTACCAGTGGAATGATTACCATGGAGGACATCCTGGATGAGGTCTTTGGCGACATGCAAGATGAATTTGATGATCAAGAAAAGGGCTATGTGCAACTGAAAGAGGGTGTATTTATCTTCGAGGGCAAAGTTCTGCTTGTGGATTTTGTGCGTGAGATTGGATTGCCCATTGATTTGTTTGAGCATTTGGATTTGGAGAGTGATAGTTTGGGCGGTATGATGAGCGAACGTTTGGGTAGAATGCCAAAACGTGGTGATGAAGTAGCTGTTGGGTCTGTTCAATTCAAGGTAGAATCTGCCGATCCGCGGAAGGTGAAAAAAATAAGGGTGACAATTTTAAAAAATCATGGTGAGGCGTAATTATTGGTTGGGACTCTGTCTTTTGTCGGTTGTCGTTTTATTCTCTTGCGGAGGTGGTGCCAACGAATCCTACGTGCCAAAGCCACAGGCCTACCCCCGCATGGCCTTGCCTAGCAAAGCATACCAACCGTATTCTGTGTCAGATTTACCCATGCAATTTGAAATGCCCGCGTATGCCCGTATGTTGGCCGATACAAATTTGGAAGGAAAACATACCCCGGGTTGGTACAATTTGCATTTCCCCCAGTTCGACATGACCCTTCATTTGACCTATTATAAATTCAATGATTGGGCATTTTTTGACAGTCTTTTGTACGATTCGCGCAAATTGGTGAATAAGCACTTGCAGAAGGCGGATGACATTTTAGAGCGGCCCACCGCTTCGTTGAATCCAGAGGCCAAAGGTTTGATTTTCAGTATTCAAGGGAATACGGCGACGAATTTCAACTTCTACCTAACCGACAGTATTCAGCATTTTGTGCGAGGTGCACTTTACTTTAACCAACGCACAGAGCCCGACAGTGTTGCACCCGTATTTCAATTTGTGGAACAAGATGTGTATCACATGATCAAAACCATGCGATGGAAAAAATGAACGTGTGGAAATTTAAGCTGGGGATGTACAAATGCCCACTCATTGCCTTGTGGTTGATTGTAGGATTTACGGCTTGCCTGAGTGCTCAAAATCCCAAAGCCAAAAAGCAATTGGACGAAGCCTTTGTTTCATTCAATGCCGCAGAATTTTCCAAGGCTTTGTCTTCGGTGAATAAGGCCATAAAGATTGATCCAACGTATGCGGATGCGTACTCGTTGCAGGCATCCGTTTATGAGGCGATGCACGATACGGCCAACGCCAGCAGATCTTATCAAAATTGCCTGAGGGTAGCCCCGTTGTTTCAGCCCATGTACTTTTATTACGGTGAGTATTTATATCGCAACAAACGGCTTCAGGAAGCCACCGCGGTGTTAAAACAGTTCGATGAGGTACCCAATAGAGAGGGTTTTATTGTACAGAAGCACAGTGCATCGGTTCGATTGAAAGAGAAAGCGGCGAGGTTGCAGTCCAGTGTAAAAACGGCGATGGATGATGTGAACATTGCGGAGAATTTGAAGATTAAAAACATGGGCCCAGCCATCAACAGTGATAAAGATGAATACTGGCCGGGCATGCCATTTTCGGGGGATCGATTTGTGTTTACACGTCGATTAGGCGGAACGGAAAATGCCATGTTGCAGGAGGATTTTTACATGAGTGATTTGAAAGACTCACTGTGGGGAAAGGCATATCCTGCGCTGGGCGACATCAATACACCGGAGAATGAAGGTACTTTGAGCGTGAAGGCCGATGGTTCAGCCTTGTATTATAGCCGTTGCAATCAGCCGGGTGGATTGGGTAGTTGTGATCTTTATATCAGTGATTTAGACGGCAAAGGATGGAAGCGCGGCAACAATTTGGGAGCGCCTGTCAATGGGGCCTCTTGGGACTGTCAGCCCGCCATCAGTGGAGACGGTCATACGTTGATATTCTCTAGTAACCGCGCTGGGGGATTTGGTGGCAAAGACTTGTGGATCAGTTATTTGAAGCATGGGAAATGGAGTGTTCCGAAAAATTTGGGTCCTGCTATCAATACACGTGATGATGATGATGCTCCGTTTTTACACTACGATGGGGTGACCTTATATTTCAGCAGTTTGGGACATCCAGGCTATGGCGGCGCGGATATTTTCATGTCGCGAATGGGCGCGGATGGTCAATGGTCTACCCCCGAGAATTTGGGGTCGGGGTTGAACACCTCGGAGGATGAGTTTGGTTTGTATATCGACGCCGTTGGGAAGCGGGGTTATTTTGCTTCTGACAGAACGGGTGGATTGGGTCATTTGGATATTTATCAGTTTGAGGTGCCTGAAAAGTTCAAACCGAAACCGGTGACTTATGTATCGGGTAACATCGAAGACGCAAAAGGAGGTTTGCCATTGATGGCGAAGATTCGTGTGGTGGAACTCAGCACGGGGAAAGTGGTTTTTTCGGACAGTGTTTCTAATTTTTTTATCCCGCTTACAGCTGGAGGGAATTATGCATTGTTTGCAACGGCCAAGGGATATGTTCCGCACAGCATGAATTTTCAACCCACAGCATCAACCTTGGACCAGCCATTTCGGGTAGTTGCGAAACTGACACCCATCAATAGCAATGCTGTATTTGTGTTGCAGAATTTATTTTTTGACACGGACAAGTATGATTTGAAATCGGAAAGTACCGAAGAGTTGCAGCAGTTGGTGGAATTGATGAAGATGAATCCGAAGATGGAGGTGATGATTACGGGACATACGGATAATCAGGGTGCGGCGGATTACAATGTGAGGTTGTCTGAGAATCGAGCGGCATCGGTGGTTGCCTATTTGGTGAAGGCCGGCATTGCCCCAGTTCGTTTGAAATCGAAGGGATATGGCGATTCGCGGCCTGCGGCCGCGAATGATACCGAGGCAGGACGTGCGAAGAACCGACGCATAGAATTGGTGATCCTGAAAGCGTCTTAACCGTCAACTTCAACGTTCAACTTCAATCTTCTACAATCCCGTCATGTCTGGCTGTCCAGCCAACATCCAAGCTGTATACCAATAACTCGAAACGGCAGTAATTGCTGTGCGCATGCGGTCTTCCACCATGTTTTCTAAGCTTTTTTCATAGGCCATTGCGAAGGCTGTTTTGACTTGTTTTTTGGTTTTGCCTTTTGCATCTGTGGTAAGTTCAAATTTTTGATCTTCGCCCCATTGCTGGGTGAGTTGTTTTTCATTGAACAAGACCATGGGCAAGTGACTGTGTGAAACCTCGATGCATTGCCAAAGACTGTCGTTGGGGCTGGGCAAATAATGGGCAATGGGCACTGTCAGTTGGTATTGGTCGATACTGATTTCAGGGATACGCGTTTCCCAGAGTGCATGGATGCCTTTTTGTTGGGTGAGCTGTCCGTCATAATTGATGGAGGTGTGAAGCGGCACATGGGCGTCGGCCACGTAGTGGCCGATGTCTGCCGACAAATGCAAAATCCTGTCGATGTCTTTGTTTTTAAATGCTTCTGTCAGGCGATAAAGCATGGTTTGCACGTGGTAAGGGACAATACCGTAAGCGAACAATGTATCGGCGGAGTATTTTTCTACCGCTTGTTTCCAGAATTTTGGCAATGTATCAATGGGTAGCGATTGTTCGTAGCGTTCAAGGTCTATGTAATGCCTACAAGCCTCGGCGGTATCTGTGTATCTCCGCTCGTCGGGGTCTACCGCATGATCCGTGATGAAATCGATGTGGGTTTTATAGAATCCAAACAAGGGCTGTGGCAATGCGTAAACGGCTTGTCGGTTAATGGTTTTGTGTCCCAAAAATCCCCATGCACCCAATTGATGGAATCCCAGCAGACCCATCAGCATTACCGCCACCAACCGCCTAAGGGTTTGTGATAAGGAAGCATGGCTAAAGACGTGAGATTTACGGGTGGTGTAGGACAGTTTACACATGAAAGGGGGTATTATTTTGAGCGATTCAGTGCTCTGAGATAGAGCTGAATGGTGTTTTGAAGGCCGTAATACAGCGCATCACAGACCAGGGCATGTCCGATAGAAACCTCTTGCAATCCCGCCATTTGCTGCGACAAATAAGCCAAATTGTGGAGGTCGAGGTCATGTCCGGCATTCACCCCCAATCCTGCTTCAGCTGCGGCTTTTGCTGTTGCTAGGTAGGGCGCTATGGCTTGCGCCGGGTCATGGTGGTAACCGCTGGCATAGGCCTCGGTATACAATTCGATGCGGTCTGTGCCGGTGGCTTTGGCGGAGGCAATCAACAGGGGGTTGGGGTCCAGAAAAATCGAAACGCGGGCACCGGTTTGTTTGATGCGTTGGATGGTTAGTTCCAGAAATGATTGGTGTTGAAGTGTATCCCATCCTGCATTTGAGGTAAGCACATGTGGGGGGTCAGGGACCAGGGTGACTTGGTGGGGCTTTACTTTTTCTATGAGTTGTAGAAAGTCTTCGGAGGGATACCCTTCGATGTTGAATTCGGTTGAAATGTTGGCTGAGAGCTCGAGTACATCCGTGTAGCGTATGTGTCGCTCATCCGGACGGGGATGAACGGTAATGCCTTGCGCCCCAAAACGTTCGCAATCCAAGGCCACTTGCAGCACGTTGGGGTTGTTACCTCCACGGGCATTCCTGAGGGTGGCAATTTTGTTTACATTGACAGAGAGTTTGGGAGACGTTATTTCAGCCATAATGATACAAAAATACGGGGTTGAACGGGGTTTTCTGTTGTGTTTTTAAGGATGATTTCTGTGCGCGCGGCAAGGTAGAGTTGGGATTTGTGTTTGTGTTTGTTTTGATGGTTTCCTAGGTGTTTGAAGGTGTATTGAATGTTGGTATTCAGGGCAATGCCACGTTGGCTAAGGGTATAATGGGTGATTTCGTGCGTTAGGGTTTGTGGGGTGAAATACAGCGGGGTTTCGGTATTGAAAGCGATACAATCCGCGGCCCATTTTAGGGGGGAGAATGGTTTTCTGTATTGGAGGGTAACGGCATACAGGTATGAACTTTTGGTCGATTGGGGCCGCGGCACGAGGGTGAATTGGTGTTCCAGAAACAAGCGTTGAGTACTTTGGCATTTGAGGTACAGGGTGATTTTGTGGCTGGCAGTATTGGCTTTTGCCGGGACAGTTTCTGGGTTGTTTGTGGCATTGCCCAAGTAGGTGTCCCAGCCCCACAAATTGGCTTGCCTGTTCCACTGCCAGAGGCAGTGGAACAGGAGATTTCGGGAGAGGGCTTTTTCCCATAGTACCTGTTGTTTGTGATACAGGGGTCGTTCTAGGTCATTGTTTGGGAGCAGGGGTTGTCTGAATTCCGCGGCCCACCGCAAGCTCCGCTTGCCGGTGGTGCCGCGCGAATACGTAGCGGTAACACTCCAGTAATTGGGCATGAGTTGGTTGAACAAACCTTGAGGGGGTCGAAATTGGTTGTGGATGACGTAAGCGCGAAGCGAAATGTCAGACACTTGGTTCAGCGGAACTATCCATCCCCCCACGGCGGCTGGCTTTGGCTTTTCATGGGGTTGACATTGCCATGCCATGTGTAAAAAAGCCAAGCCGCCGTGGGCCGTGGATTTGCTGAACCACCATTCTGGATAATGGAAGATACGGCCCGCGCGCAGCGCGGGCCGTATCCACTCCTCCCGCGTGGCCCACAAACGATTGTAGCGGTAACCACTCCACGCCAATCCAACACCCCCCGGCAATAAAATAGCCACAGTGCCATGCTGCTGCTCCGTGTTTCGCTGGTAACCCGCATTGCTCCCCAATCCAAAATTTCCATCCGTAATCAAACTACTCATCCTTCCCAACGTGTCTACCCTGGCAGAAACCCGCCCGCCAGAAACAGCCACCATCCCCCGAATGAATTTCTTGCCATCATTCCCCAATTTGAACCCAAGCGCTGTGCCAGAATGACCCTGATATTCATCCCATCCCCGCTTCTCCGAAAGTCCCCAGTCCGTTGTTCGCCTGGCCCACAAAATGGGGGCATTCCAGAACCCAGACATCCCTCCCTGCACCAAACCCTGTCCCAACTGCATCGCATACCGACCGATGATCCATGTTTCCATGCCGCGAAACCCCGACACTCGCACATGGTAATTGCACAACATGCCCAGCAAAGCGGTCCGAGAAATGCGACTACCCGTATCGCTCCGCAGATTCGCATTGGGTATGATTTTACTCAATCCCACTTCACCCAAATCTCGTTGCATCGAAACCCCACAGGAAAATGTTTTGGCGTTGGTATACCGCCATTGCAGTTGATAACCGCTCACATCCCCTGCGCCCAAACGTTGCCAATTGCTCTTGGCGCTGATGAATAAATCGCCTCTCCCTTCCTTGGCCTTTTCCAGCCATTGCTGCTTTTGCCACGACAGGGCCGCATCGCAAATCAGGTGGTCTTTAATTTCACGAATTCGGTCTACTGAAAATCCGCATTGCACCAGTTCGGCGGCATCCAAAATATTGCCAAAACGTTGTTTGTGTAAAAGGATGTTCTGCGCTTCCTCACCCCTCAATAGGGGATGCCAAAACAAAGCATAGTCCCCAATTTGGTTGATGTACAATAGACTGTCGGCCTGTTCCTGCGCATCTACCCCCGCTAGCGAACGAACCCATTTTTTAGTGCTTTTCTTTCGCTCCATCGCCTCATCAGCACAACCCTCATCGTGCAAATGAACTTGGGCGTGAACCACACCGCTGCCCAAAGACATCAACGCCAGTGATAACGTACTTGCCATCCCACACACAGACCCAATGGCCGAAGCCACTGTACATCCAATCCTCCACTCCATGATTTTTCGCTATAAATTACGCCCCACCTCAGGGGTTGATTCGTTGTGTTTATGGCCAATAATCCTTGCCATTGCCTGCTGAACGACCGGATCATTCCAACCTCCAAGTATTGTCGCTGTGCCCCATAGTGAAGTAGTACAAATGGAATGGTTGGATTTTTTGATCTTTCCTGTCGCACTATTTGCGGACTAAGACTGTTTCTGCCCACCCACAATAAGTTGCAATGGGCTTGCTCGTATTGCCAAGATGAAAATGGAGAATCGGCAGCAGCACCAAACAGCCATTGTTTGAGGAATGTTTGGTCTCCGCCAAGGCATGTTTGATAACTCGCGGCAATCGTGCCCCATTTGGGATCAACCCGTTGGTATTGTACGTTGAAAATTCCTGCACCGTCCTTAGACTGCGACTGCATATCAACCGCCAATCCCGCATGTTTCAATCCGCCCAAACCCATTGATAGTCGCTGGCCCGGGGAGAGATTTAATGCATAATGCACCTTTGCCCCCAGCGAATGCCACTCGCGGGAGCCCTCATTTTCAACGTCAATTCGCCAATGTTCCGTTTGATGGTGAATACCCATCGATCCCAACCCGTCCAACGAAAAACCATAGTTGCGAAAAATGCAAAAAGTTTCTGCACCAACAACCGGTCCTTGACCCCAAAACAGGGTTGGGAAGAAGGTTTTACAAGAAATGGGGGTGCTTTGAACAGGATTGGATGGAACAGAAATTGGGAAGGCCAAACTGGGCGAAATCAACACCGAAACGACTGTAAAAATCCACGTTCCGATATTGCCGCCATGCCTTGTCATTCCAATTGTTCCTTGAGTTTGATGAGTTTTTCCCTGAATTCTCTGAGTTCCTTTACCAACTTTGCTTTTGGGGTAATGCCATCCTCGTTTCGCTTCACATTTTTCGAAACACTCGACAGTTTTAATCCCTTGCTATGAGAAAGATAGTGAATTTCTTTTAGTAGGTCCAGATCCTTCTGGGTGTAGAAGCGATCTCCCTTTTTGTTCTTCATGGGCTTCACCTGAGGGAAATTCTTTTCCCAAAATCGCAAAGTACTCGGCGCGACACCAATGATAGCGGCCGCTTCGCCAATTTTCATGTATTTCTTATCGATGTGACTGTCCATGGGTATTACAAATGTAGGGTTAGTTGTGATTAGTCGAATCGGGTGGCTTCTCGCTGCGACAGCTCAATCATTTTCTGGTATTGCTCGTCACTTAAATCGTTGCGATAGAAAAAGGCGGGGTTCAGGGGGTTGTTGTGTTTTCGCACTTCATAATGAAGGTGGCTACCGGTTGATCTGCCTGTATTACCCACGTATCCAATCAGTTGTCCGCGTTTGATCTTTTGTCCGCCCCGGGCCACAAACCTGCTCAAATGTCCGTATAGCGTGGTATACCCATTGCCGTGGTTGATGACGATGTGGTTTCCGTATCCCCAGGGTTCTGTTTTCGTTAACACCACCGTGCCACTTGCAGTGGCGTACACTTCGGTGCCTGTTGGGGCGGTAAAGTCCATCCCGGGGTGAAATGAAGGGGTATGATAAAAGGGGTCTCTGCGATAGCCAAATCCCGAGGCCATTTGCCTTAGATCCTTGTTGGCAACCGGCATGATGGCAGGGATGGCATCGATGGCATTGATGCGGTTTTTGGATAGTTTTTGCAGATTTACAAAGCTTGCTTGCTGGGCTTCCGACAATGCTTCTAATTCGTCGGCCTTCTGTTTGATGCGTTGCAGCAATTTTCCGTTGGGTAACTGGGCAAGTTCTGCATAGTCTTTACCCCGGAAGTCGGTAGGTTTTGGGGGCGCCACGTTGAAAATCGCGCGGTATATATTGACGTCCTTGTCTTCCAAATCAATCAATCGGGCTTCCAAGGCTTGGAGTTGCCTGTCGATGGATTCCAATTCTCTCAACAGGGCCAACGGATTCTGTTGGCTGGGCAACAAGTTGAATCGGACGTAAAAATGGCTAATCAAAAAGCTGAGGCCAACCACGAGCACCACGAAAAGCGATGTGGCGCCAAGCCTTCTCCACAGGACGTAACTTTTGTGGTCCGACACCTTCTCAAAGCTCAGCGATTTGGGGTTGTAGAAGTATTTGGTGCGACGGGCCATGGCTGCTTCGAAAGTAGTGATTAGCGGCGGTCAAAAATCATTCCGCAAAGTGTTTTTTGTAGGCAGCGGCGCGCAAAACGTATTCGTCTACGTTGTTTTGGATTTGGGCTTCCACTTCGGCCCCCAGTGTTTTTACCACTTTGGCGGGGGTGCCCAAGACCAAGGAATAGGGTGGGATGATCATGCCTTGGGGCACCATGGCGTTGGCACCGATGATGCTGTATTCGCCTATTTGGGCATGGTTGAGCACGGTGGCATGCATTCCAACCAGGACGTTGTGCGATAGGGTGGCTCCATGCACGATGGCGGTATGTCCGATGACACAATCATCGCCAATGGTACAGGGTGCACCGGGGTCGGCATGGATCACCGCATTGTCTTGGATGTTGCTGCGTTTGCCTACGCGGATGGTATCGGTATCGCCACGAAGGACGGCACCAAACCACAGGGAGGCATTTTCTTCTACGATGACATCTCCGATGGCGATGGCATTGGGCGCCACGAAGGCGGTGGGGTGTATTTGCGGGGGTTGTTGCAATTTTCGTAACAATTCATCGGTGGTCATCCTTTCAAAAATGCGTAATTTGCACCTGATGCGCAAGTTATTTCATGGTATTTCCACGATGTGGGGAGTGGCGGCCCAGCAGGGTTTGTATAGATGCGGGACCCACATGCAACAGGTGGAGTCGTTTTCATCGGCTTGGATGTTGGTAGAAGATGGATTGATTGTGGGTTTGGGTGGTGAAGAGGGGTTTTATGGGGTTGATCGGGCCAATGTGGATGAGGCGTTGTGGGAGCGCATCGATTTGGGGGGTGTTGAGGTATTGCCGGGGTTGGTGGATTCACATACGCATATCGTGTTTGCGGCGCCGCGGCACGAGGAGTTTGAGATGCGATTGAAGGGAGAGAGTTACGAGGCTATTGCGGCGGCAGGTGGAGGTATTTTGAACTCTGCGCGGAAGTTGCAGGCGATGAGTGAAGATGATTTGTATGAGCAGGCGGCAGCGCGGTTGCGAACGATGATCGCCCATGGAACCACCACGGTGGAAATCAAGAGTGGGTATGGGTTAACCACAGACAGTGAGTTGAAGATATTGCGGGTGGTGAAGCGGTTGAAGCAGGATTTTGATATTGTGATAAAGGCCACATTTTTGGGTGCGCACGGCATTCCGATGGAGTTTAAGGGTGAGCCGGATAAGTATGTGGATTTGGTGATTAAGGAGATGTTGCCGAAGGTGGTGGAAGAGGGGTTGGCGGATCATGTGGATGTGTTTTGCGATCGGGGGTTTTTCACGGTGGAGCAGACAGACCGGATCCTGAAGGCGGCTGCGGCGATGGGGTTGCCATCGAAGATTCATGCCAATGAGTTGGGATTAACGGGTGGGGTACAGGTGGCGGTGACCAATGGCAGTTGGAGTGCAGACCATTTGGAGCATTGCAGCGAGGTAGAAGTGGGATTGTTGGTGGAATCGTTGCGGATGGACTATGGAGGCACTGTGCCGGTGGGGTTGCCGGGTACGAGTTACTTTTTGGGGATTCCATATGCGCCGGGAAGGGCGTTGATTGATGCGGGTTTACCATTTGCGATGGCTACGGATTTCAATCCGGGGAGCAGTCCGATAGCCAGTTTGCAGGTAGTATGGGCCTTGGGGTGCACGCAGCAGAAGCTGCTGCCAGCGGAGGCATTTTATGCAATTACGTGCAACGCAGCGCGGGCGCTGCGTTGCGAAAAAGAAGTTGGCGCGCTCGCTGCAGGCCAGCGCGCCAACTTCTTTACCACCAAAACCGTCGACGCCATCAAAGCCATTCCCTATTTCATGGGACAAAATCACACCCATCAGGTTTTTGTTAATGGTCGATTGTTTGAATAGGAGATTTATTTATGACACTTCTATGACAAATGAAGGTTATTGTTATCCGTGTTGTTCGCAACTACCCACTGAAATTGGAGATTTTGAGGGCTTTTTGTTGAATTTCTACGTCCCAAATTCACTACAAATACCAATTGTTATCGAAAAGTTATTGTCGTAAATACTATAACTTGATTATTCGTTTATATTTGATTCGATAAAATTTAATTCACATGAAAAAAATAACTACTCTCGCCCTGTTTGCCGCCCTAATTGGGAGCAGCTTGGCACAAATCGCTGGTACATGGACATTGTCGCCAGTTGAAACTTCTCTGGCTGTAGGTTCTGC